>JAGOJO010000031.1 GCA_017995075.1 Bacteroidia bacterium
GTGATTGCGGTATTACTCAATGTACCGAAGCTATAAGTGACTGAAGTACTAAATGTACTATTCACTTTCACACGACCATTGATGGTAAGATCTTTTCTTACTTTAAGTGCATCAGCAGCAGGGTTTGGAGCATTGATCAATACAGAGTCAAGTGTAGAGATTGTCAGGTTATTACAATTCGCTGCAATTGCTGATTTAATTGTAGGACGGAAATATGGACGAAGCGGAGTTCCAATAGGAGGGAATACCTGCGCACGGTCAACCACGGCATCATCGAAGATAGTAGGTACACCACCACACCAGTTACCGGGGTTGTTCCAATCATCAGTATTACCCAACCAGAGTTTATATCCAACAGGACAGTTTGGCGAAATGATCACCGTAAAGTCTTCAATTTCACCATAGGTATATTGCAAACAAGGATCAATATTCGCCGCAGCCCATACTTCACGTACTCGCATACGCGTTACTCCAGTATATCCGGCAGCAGGAACGAGAAATCCAATTGGTTGTGATTGATTGGCATTCAAACTTACTTGTCCAAGTTTTTCACCTGCATCATTGAAGTCACCATCACGGTTATAATCAATGAACGCAGCGATATTATTGGAGGATACCCAGGTTCCTGCTTGTACAGTTACTGTATAACCTGTTCCTTGGGTTAATACAACTGTACGACCGGTAACCGCAGGCCATAATTCATATGCAGGAGGGAAAGAGGTAAAGTCACAACCCGGACCTCCGTTTGCAACTAGGCAAGGAAGGTTAGAAGGTAAGCCGGCGTTATTATTTGTAGCTCCGAAATTGGTGTTGATTGAAGTAGCAAATGCACCATTTAACACTACTGATTGCACATAGTCATTATTAGTATAAGAACCATTCAACCACGAAGTACCTACAGTGTATGTTCCCACACAATAAGGTAAGTCGATCTGACTTGCACCCGGCATAGAGAATCCACCAGAATTTGGTTCAAAGGAAACCCCTGTACCTCCGGGAGAAGGACAGGCAGTAGGTGATCCACCGGCAGCTGCACCGCGTAAATCCGCATCTACGAAGTTACCACCGGTTGCGGTAGGTTTGATATCGTAAGTAAGCCAGAAGTAAGTAGTATCATATTCAAGGAAGAAACAAGCTGTTCCTCCGTTGATGAAGTCAAGGTTAGTACCCGGTACAGCGATTGTCTGACCGAAACGACGGCTAGGATAATCAGAAGTACCTGCAGTATTCGGGAAAGGAGATACATAGGTAGTATCAAACAAAGGACTACCACCTGTGTAATAAATCTTCGCATCATCAATATCCAAAACGTTAGTAGTTCCGTTTGTATTCAACAACAGTGAATCCAGTTTACAAGCAGTAGTTAACGCAGGAACCGCATCAATATAACCGCAACCGGAAGTACCTCCAACGATACAACGTAATCCAACGATCATGTGGTTATTGATACCCACACCAACAGAAGCTCCATTGTTTTGAGTCATGTTGATGCTAACATCAGTAGCAAGAGTAGCTGTAGGGTAAGTATTTACCGAAAACTGATCGATGTAGATGTTATTACCATCGCGGCAAACACCTTCAAGGATTACATAATAACGTTTTCCATTATAAGTTGCTGCAGGAAGGTTGTAAGTATACTGATTCCATGTATTTGCAACAGCAACCGGTGCACCGTTATTACGACGCAAAATCTCGTTTGTACCAACAGAATTGGTCAGCAAAGTAGCACCGGCAACAGTAGGAGCAGTATTGATGTACACACGAATTTTATCATCTTGTGCAAGGAATCCATTATCACGATACATATAGAACCGGATAAATGGATCCACACCACCATTGTTACTGAAATCGAATGGCTTCGAAATCATATAAGCAGTGTCGTTTAGCGATGCAACGAATGCATTCAGCATCATAACATTTACACCTCCACCCGGGCTTGCGCCTGGTGCAGGGTTCGTTGCTGTACCTGCCACTTGCAGTACAAACGCTCCATTCACGTTCGAAACAGCTTTTTGCTGTCTCCAACCCGGAGCCGGGAAAATGGTGGCGCTTTCAAACGACTCGTTCTGTAAAACAGCCTGTGCATTAGATCCCGTAGGAATAAATGCGGCCATCGCCATCAGAAATGCCGTAAGCATTCTGGTTACCGAAGATGCACGTAAGTAGTTGTGTTTCATGCGATTAATTGTTTTGTTGTTGTTGCTGCCAAGTTTTCGGGGATTTTCCGGTCAAAGCAGTAAAGGTTATTTCGATTGTAAGTTTGGAGTGTTTTTCAGTTCAGTATTTAACGGTCAACTTGACTTTAAGCAGGACGCCCCTCGTATTGAATTGTACTTTTCTAATATGATTCCTGTCATGCGATTGCAAGGAACTGTTATTTTATGTTCAGTTTATCGTTAAATTTCGGGTAAATGTACACAAGTTCATTTCAATTTACAATATACTTTCACTCAATATACCCCTACTTTCTATTAAAAGTACAAATTCTTGGGTCAAGGGCATGGATTGGGCGGTGAACTGCTACCCTTTTTTTAGGAGAAAAATCCTGATTTACCTACTTTGGCTCCGTGAAACCTGTTTTTAGTGTCAAAGAAGTACAAAAATCGCGGGAGACCGGATTGTTGGAGCAACTATGCCTGATTTCCAATCATTTCGAGAGGTTTAGCCTGTTACATACCGGAACTCATGCCGGAGCCGCTCCTCATCGCTTCGATTTGCTGGCCGGCTTGGGTTCAATCGATGGTTTCGACCTGCATGGAAACACTTCGCTGAATGCTATTGATGAATTTCTTGCGCAACATAAGGGCAAATTCATCTTCGGTCATCTGAATTATGAATTGAAGGACCGTATCGAACAGGGTTTGTTGAGTCGTCATCCGGAAACTAATTCATTTACTCCCGCCGGTTTTTTTGTGCCGGAATATGTGGTTAAACAGGAGAACGGTCGTATAGAAATTTTACATCAATCCAACGGTCAACTCATTTCCGAAGAAGAGTTTCTTTCCCGATATCCGGGAGATATCTTCTCCGACAACTCAGCAGAAACGCCAATTCAATCGCAGGATCAACATTATCTTGAAGCCGCATATTTCAGGGCAACAGAAAAGTTGTTTGCGCACCTGCGTCGGGGTGATATTTATGAAGTGAATTATTGTCTGCCATTTGCTGCCAGCGGAAAGTTAAAAAATCCAGCCTCCACCTGGCTTAAAATGCAATCGCACCAACAAGCGCCTTTTGCTGCATTGTATCGTCAGAAAAATGCCTGGTTATTGTGTTGTAGTCCGGAAAGATTTCTCTGCAAAAAAAACAATCGACTTCTCTCCCAGCCCATCAAAGGAACTGCCGCCCGCAATCCGGAAGAAGGAAAAGACGAACTGCAAAAAACAATGCTTCAATCGAGTGAAAAAGAAAGAGCGGAGAACATCATGATCGTTGATCTGGTGAGAAATGATCTCGGTAGAATTGCTGAACGCGGTTCGGTCAGAGTAGACGAACTATGTGCCATTTACAGTTTTCCACGAATACACCAGATGATCTCCACTGTTTCTTCGCAGCTGAAAAAAAATGTCCGGTTCACTGATATACTCAAGGCTACCTTCCCGATGGGCTCGATGACCGGCGCCCCGAAAATCAGGGCTATGCAGATCATTGACGAGCAAGAACTTTTCAGACGCGGGATTTACTCAGGCAGTGTAGGCTACATCGACCCAAATGGCGACTTCGACTTCAACGTAGTGATCCGTAGCATCATCGCCGACGAGCAACGAAACGAAATTTATTTCCCGGCCGGAAGTGCAATCACCGTTCACTGCGATCCCAAGGCAGAATTCAACGAGTGTTTACTCAAAGCCCGGGGAATGCAGGATGCTCTGCAAGAATAAATATCCATTCCACATATTCCGGTTACATCCGTAATCAATGTACCTTTGTAGCATGTCGTACCACTCGCTGGAGAATAAAATACTGCAACATCTTCGTCGCTTCAAACTGCTGCACGAAGATGAACGTGTTTTAATTGCAATCAGCGGCGGACTCGACTCCACTGTACTCCTCCATCTTCTCCATCGACTACACTTTCATTGTGGAGTTGCACACTGTAATTTTCAGCTACGGGGAGAAGAATCAACAGAGGACGCCAGGTTTTGTGAAGAGCTCGCTGCCGGTTTAAATGTTCCTTTTTTTTCGACTGCTTTCGCTACCGAAAAATATGCTGCGGAGAAAAAAATCAGCACACAGATGGCTGCCCGTGAACTGCGGTATCAATGGTTCGCAAAACTGATAGCCGATCATGGATACACTGCATTGGCCACCGCACATCATAGTGGTGATCAGGCAGAGACGATTCTCCTCCGACTCACGGATGGAAAAAGTGTGGAGAGTCTGCGCGGAATACCTCACCGTAACGGAGTCATCATCCGGCCATTATTGCACTGCAGCAAAGAAGAATTGCATCAATACGCCATCGACAAAAATATTCGTTGGAGAGAAGATCATACCAACGAACTCAACACATACAAACGAAATTACATCCGCCACGAAATCCTTCCCCGACTGAAGACCATTGCACCGGCAACCGAAACATCCCTGCTTACCTTTGCTGCGCGAAACCACGAATGGAATCTGCTGGCTGAAGAAAGTATCCGAAGAATTCTCTCTACGTGCATAGAAGAGATGAATACGATGATTGTTATACATCTTCAAACCATCCTCGGCCATCCTGCAGCGGGCACGATACTCTGGAAAGCATTGCAACCTTATGGCTTCACCGGCGACACCATTCAACAGATACTACAAACTGCTGATTCGCCCGGGAAAACTTTTTCATCCGCACATTATACCGCCACCATCGACCGCGACCGGATTCTTCTCGAAAAAACTACCACCGAAAACTTTGTAGAAGTCGAAATTGATGAATCTGATTCAGACGTTGAGATTCCAACCGGCCATCTTTTTCTGCAACATCTATCCGGCGATCTCCAGCCCTTTTTAACCGGGAACAATGAAGCATTTCTCGATGCTGCAAATCTGCAATTCCCTCTGCGGCTGCGCAGGTGGAAAGAAGGAGATCAGTTCAAACCTCTCGGCATGACAGGGTTTAAAAAACTCAGTGATTTCTTCATTGATAAAAAAGTACCTGTACCCGTTAAACACCAAACCTATGTACTCGAAAGTAACAACGATATTGTATGGGTAATAGGCCATCGCATCGATCATCGGTATAGAATAACTGAAGCAACAGTTAAAATCGTACATTTACGGTATGAACAACGAATCGACTGAACCGCTATTCAGAGAACGGCAATACATCGGCCGGAACTCCTATGGCTTAGCACGACGTTTGGTGATGGCAATTTTCGCACTTGTAGCACATTTTTACTCCTACGATCCGATGGATTTTGAAAACGGATTTTTTCTCATTGGAGTGATATTAATTATCATTTCTATCGTATTGCTTTTTGTACCCTATTATACCATTCAGCTCAAACCGGATGTTTTAATTCTCCATTCCCGAAAAGAAAAAGAAATCCGGCTACCCCTGATCTATATTGAGAAGTCGGATTCAGTAAAATACAGCAAGTACCATTTCAACAACGCCAAATTCAACGTACAGGACAAAGGCGAGCACCATTTTTACGCTGAAGGACCCAATGCCCTGTTACTCAACCTGCAGGGAGGACATATTTTCCGTATTGGATGCCGGCAGTCGGAAGAACTGAACCGGAAAATCGCCGAATTACAGTCGAAAAAATAACACCGGCAAACAGGATTTCGCTTACTTTTGTCCACTCAAATAAACGTTACCTACGCGACATGCAAAGAGGACCTATTTCGCAATTCATGGAGAAGAACTATCTCCATTTCAATGCTGCAGCCTTAGTGGATGCATCCAAAGCTTACGAACAACACCTGCTGGAAGGCGGTAAAATGATGATCACACTTGCGGGAGCGATGAGCACTGCCGAGTTGGGTATATCACTTGCTGAAATGATCCGTCAGGGAAAAGTAGATATTATCTCCTGCACCGGAGCCAACCTCGAAGAGGACATCATGAACCTGGTTGCCCATTCACATTACAAACGGGTACCTAACTATCGTGATTTGAGTCCGCAGGATGAATGGAATTTGCTGGAAGGCGGATTCAACCGGGTAACCGACACCTGTATTCCTGAAGAGGAAGCATTCCGTCGAATCCAAAAACATATTTTCAAGCAATGGAAAGGTGCGCAGGATAACGGCGAACGTTATTTCCCACATGAATACATGTACAAAATGCTTCTCAGCAAAGAGATGGAGCAGTACTATGAAATCGATCCTAAGAATTCATGGATGCTAGCCGCTGCAGAGCGCAACCTGCCGATCATCGTTCCGGGCTGGGAAGATTCCACCATGGGAAATATTTTCGCATCGTACTGTATCAAAGGTGAACTGCAGCCTTCTACCATGAAGAGCGGAATTGAATACATGACATGGCTCGCTGATTACTACATTAAAAATTCGGGCGGCAAAGGCATTGGCTTCTTCCAGATTGGTGGTGGTATTGCAGGAGATTTCCCGATATGTGTGGTGCCTATGTTGTATCAGGATATGGAGATGGAAACAATTCCGTTCTGGGGTTACTTCTGTCAGATCAGTGACTCCACTACATCCTACGGTTCTTATTCAGGAGCAGTTCCGAACGAAAAAATCACCTGGGGAAAACTGGACATCAACACTCCGAAATTCATCATTGAATCGGATGCAAGTATTGTGGCACCACTGGTGTTTGCCTGGTTATTGAAACAATAAAAAATTTATAGTAGTGACCGACTGTCTGGTAATCATACCTACGTATAACGAGAAAGAGAACATCGGAAAGATGATCCGAACGGTGATGCATTTACCACATCCCTTTCATTTGCTCATCATTGACGATAACTCCAAGGACGGCACTGCAGCAATAGTAAAAGAATTACAAAACGAGTTTAGCGACCGTTTATTCATGGAACAGCGTGCCGGGAAATTAGGTCTCGGCACTGCTTATATTCATGGATTTAACTGGGCATTGAAACATCAGTATCAGTTCGTCTTTGAAATGGACGCCGACTTTTCACACAACCCGGATGATCTGGTACGCCTCTACAGAGCCTGCGCAGAAGAAGGAGCTGATCTTAGTATTGGCTCACGGTATATCACTGGAGTTAATGTAGTAAACTGGCCGATGGGACGTGTGATGATGTCGTACTTTGCTTCGATGTATGTGAGGATTATAACGGGTATGCCTATCCGCGATACCACAGCCGGATTTAAATGTTATACCCGACGTGTACTTGAAACCATTGACTTCGGCAAAATCAAGTTTACAGGATATGCCTTCCAGATTGAAATGAAATTTGCAGCCTGGAAACTGGGCTTTAAACTGAAAGAAGTTCCGATTATTTTCACTGACAGAAGCGAAGGGCAAAGTAAAATGAGCGGTGGAATTTTCAGCGAAGCAATTTTTGGTGTGCTGGCGATGAAACTGAAGAGCTACTTTAAGAAATACGGGAAGTAACCGAATTGGTGTATTGGTGGATTGGTGGATTGGTGGATTGCCGCAGGCCTCGAGCTTGCCTCGATGGGTGGATTGGTGAATTGCCGCAGGCCTCGAGCTTGCCTCGATGGGTGGATTGGTGAATTGCCGCAGGCCTCGAGCTTGCCTCGATGGGTGGATTGGTGGATTGCCGCAGGCCTCGAGCTTGCCTCGATGGGTGAATTGGTGAATTGCCGCAGGCCCCGAGTGAGGAATGCGTAAGTCAGGACCTGTCGGGAGCTTGCCTCTTGAGCTTGGCTCGTGAACCTCCGGGTTAAATCAGAATTTAGTTAAATTTCCTAGAAGGAATACATCCGCGGGAATCAGTGGAATCCGTTTATTCTGCGTTTCTGACCAGATTTTGTTCTGTTCAATGTGCCTTTTTGAGGAGTAATAATCCGGAGATTGCTGCAAGAACTGAAGCAAACAATACAGCGACTTTAGCCTGATCCTGTAGTTCGGGATTTGTGAACGCTAGCATTGAAATAAAAATAGACATGGTAAATCCGATTCCACCGAGGAGTCCTGTGGCAGTCATTTGCGTCCAGGTTACATTAGAAGGCAATGAACAAAGATTCAGCTTCACTCCTATCATACTAAAAAGTAAAATGCCGACTGGTTTTCCAACTATCAATCCCGCCATTATTCCATAAGTCAACGGAGAGAAAATATTCGCTGCCATATCAGAGGGTAATTCGATCGCCGTATTTGCCAATGCGAAGAGCGGAATAATAAAAAACTGCACCGGTCCGTGAAAATGATGCTCAACGGATTCAAGCAAGGGAACTTTTTTCTTTCCAACGTGGAGTGGCAGGAACAACGCGGTAATTACACCGGCGATTGTTGCGTGAACACCCGACTTCAGCATGAAATACCACAAGAATACAGACGGCAAAATAAACATCCAGGCTCTTACTTTTTTGTAGTTATTCAAAAACACAAACACCGGCAACATCAACGCAGCCAAACCCAAATACAGTGTAGAAATTTCACCGGTATAGAAGAGCGCAATTACCAAAACAGCACCAAGATCATCGATAATCGCCAATGCAGTAAGAAATATTTTGAGTCCAACCGGCACACGAGGTCCAGCCATCATCAAAATTGCCAATGCAAAGGCAATATCCGTCGCCATTGGAATTCCCCATCCATCACTGTACACATTTGATGCATTAAAAAAGCGATACAGCATTGCAGGAACCAACATTCCTCCAACAGCACCCAATACAGGCAGCAAGGCCTTGCGAAAGGACGAAAGTTCTCCTGCCACCAACTCTCTCTTAATCTCTAACCCCACCAGAAAAAAGAACAATGTCATCAATCCATCATTGATCCAATGTAAAATAGATTTATTCAAATCGATCGGACCTAACTGCGGACCAACAGGCATCTCCCAGAAATGACGATATGCAACACCAATACCGGAATTTGCCAGCACCAATGATACAACGGTCATAAAAATCAAGGTAAGTCCGGCCTCACGGAGATAGCGAAAGAAATAAAATACAGGACGAACAACAGCCTTCATATAAACCAAAGATAAGATGATTTCGGTTGCTTACAGCAGATAAGAGCCATGAACAGTCGGGAAAGCAAATGACCATCCACCATCACATCACATCATATCACATCCCATCCCATCACATCACATCACATCCCATCCCATCACATCACATCACATCCCATCCTCCTCGGCCAAAGCGGGAAATCATCACTATCAAGAATATCACCCCGGGATTTGTCATCGTATGACTTGCAGGCAAGTCATACGATGACAAATCCCGGGACATCAATCAACAGACGAGCAGCAAGGACAGTACTAGCATCCCACACTTCATCAAATCACTAAAACGCTAACCGGATCAGACGAATTTTTCGCCTTTTTGAAGTTTCACATCATTCACAAACTGACGAATCTGCTGCTCATCTTGTTTACGGCAAACAAGCAGAATATTATCCGACTCTACCACGATGTAATCATTCAATCCCTGCAACACCACCAGTTTATCTTTCGGGACATTGACAATACAATTCGACGAATCGTACATCATCACATTTTTCCCCACGATAGCATTGGCATTTTCATCATGCTTCACGTGTTCATACAGAGATCCCCAGGTACCCAGGTCACTCCAACCGAACTCAGCACTCATCACAAAAACGTTTCTTGCCTTCTCCATCACTGCAAAATCGATAGAGATATTGGTACATTGCTCGTAGGCAGTTTTGATAAAATCTTCTTCGGCAGGAGTACCATACAATGATTCACCCTCTTTAAAAATCGACGACATTTCAGGCAGATGCTCATCAAAAGCCTTCATGATTGACTTCAGGTTCCAGATAAAGATTCCCGCATTCCACAAAAACTCGCCGGTTTGCAGAAAGAACTTCGCCATTTCCAGATCAGGTTTCTCCGTAAACGTTTTCACCTTGGAAATTTTATTCAGCTTCTCCACTTTATCGTCGATGAACTGAATGTATCCATAACCGGTATCAGGACGGCTCGGCTTAATACCAAGTGTCAGCAATACATCCTGATCTGCTGTAAACGCCAGACAACCCTTCACTGCCTCAATGAAAGCCTCCTCCTTCATGATCACGTGATCACTGGGAGCAACAACCATATTCGCGTTCGGGTTCAATTTCAGAATCCGGTTCGCGGCATAGACCATACAAGGAGCTGTATTCCGACGCAACGGCTCACTCAACACCTGATCAGGATGCAGATCAGGAAGCTGTTCAAGCACCGTGGAAGTATAATCGGCATTCGTAACGATAATGATATTTTCTTTCGGACATACCTTCAAAAACCGTTCATAGGTTTGTTGAATCAGGGTTTTACCGGTACCCAATACATCCAGGAATTGCTTAGGGCGTGCATTTCTGCTCATTGGCCAGAAACGGCTTCCAACGCCGCCGGCCATAATAACGCAATAGTTGTTTTTCATGATGGAAAGTGCCTTTTCTACGTAGATTTTTTCATACGGTTATCAGCGCCGCAAAACTGCTAAAAAAAGACCTTATTTCAAGGTAATAATCGACCGGATGTTGATTGACTCCGACGAATCCCCTATTTCAATGCCGTAAGTGCTTGACGCAGGCGATGAAAGAGATCCGGAATACCTTCTGTTTTACATGTTCCAACTGATAATCGATACCAGGTACTATCCTTCGATGCACCGAAAGCTGAAAACGGCACCATCGCCAGTTTAGCAGCACCCAACACATACGCCGTCACCTGCTCAGTGGTATTTAATACTTCACCGGCTGCGGTTGTTTTCCCCTTAATATCAAACTGAACTGTCAGGTAGATAGCTCCCTTAGGTTCAATACAATGGACAGGGAAGCCCTCTTTACGTAAGCTTTCAAATCCTTCATAAATACCATGAAGCCGCTCCCATACCTCTGCTTTAAAATCACGCAGGAAGTCATCCGTAGCATGTTCATCCGTCAGGAATCTCGCAGTCGCCATCTGCTCAGCTTTAGGTGACCACGCACCGATATGACCGAGGATTGACTTCATTTTATCGATGATATAATCAGGACCCAGGGCCCAACCGACACGTACTCCGGTAGCTGCAAGAGCTTTAGAAATACCATCGACATAAACGGTATACGGACGCAATTCAGGACGCAAGCTCACCGGATCAACGTGTTTCTCTCCTCCATGCAAGAGAGCACCATAGATCTGGTCATACATGATATACAACGGCTTTTCATTTTCACCACGGCTCCGGTTTTCCTCCAGCACCAGATCACAAATTTCTTCCAGTTGCTCACGGGTAAAGACGGTACCTGTTGGATTCTGCGGAGAGCAAAGAGCCAGCAATTTCGCACCTTTCAGATGAGGACGAATCGTATCGGCAGTCGGCATGAAATTATTCTCCGGCGTACATTCCACCTGCACTCCGGAAGCGCCGAAAAGATGGCAATAGTGGTTATTATTCCAGGATGGCACAGGATAGATTACTTTATCACCCGCATCGAGAAGCGTCGCATAAACTCCATAAATGATGGGACGGGCACCACCGGCGATCAGCACTTCATTGGCATCATATGAAAGTCCGTGCATACGCTTGGTCCATGCTGCAACTGCTTTACGTAAATCGAGCATTCCATTGGCAACGGGATAATTGGTATGACCTTCACGATAGGCCTTAATGATCTCCTCCAGCAACAGGTTCGGGATCGGAAAAACGGCAGGATCGAAATCACCGATTGTAAAATTGGTAATTTGCTCACCGGCCCTGATGCGTTCATTCACCTCATTACCCAGTTTAATGATCTCTGAACCGATCAGGTGTTCGGCCATATGAGAGACGGGGAATGAAGCTGCTTTGTGGAGGGTAGTAGACATAATTTTTTCTGATGCGCAAACCTACGGAAAAGCAGGTGTTTTCCCACTGAGATATTTCATATCAGAGTGGATTGTTTTTCAACGAAAACGGACATTCGTGTGAAAAACAGTCGAAATCGGGCAATAGAAGTCCATAAATGACCGTGAATAAGTCCTTCCCCGACTCCGTTCCGGCCATAAAAAAACGCATTATTTTCGTTGGTATGATGAAGATGTGCCGCACACTACTCCCTTTCCTACTGCTTTGCACCCTATGTCGCACTGTATCTGCCCAGACACCGGCGATCAGCGACAGCAGTTTACGCGAAACCCTCACCAGAGCCGTACAGCATTGGAAAGCCGGAAAAGCGAAAGATGCCTACCTCGCCCTGGACACCATCACGGGGCACCCGATCTCTCCTGAAGTTGCCGGCACCAAAATCAAAGCAGCCATCTGGACCGCCAACTACCTCCAGGCCCAATACAAGATCAAATCCGCCGCTCCATTCCTCGACAGCGCGCTCCATTGGGCAGAAGCCTACAATACCGGCGAAGAGCTCAGCAGAGCATACGAAGCCTACGCCGACTGGCATATGGCAGCAGGAAATCCCAAAACTGCACTCATCGCCAAAGAATCAGCCTGGAAGATCCGCGACAGTTTGCATCAGGTATCGTTAAGAGCAGAGATAGATTCTCTCCACAAGGTCATCAACGGACTTCAACAAGATCAGGCAACAGTAATTGAAACGAAAACTTCGGAGGCGGATACCGTTAGTGAACAAGCCGCCGGATTAAAAAAATGGATGTATGGAATGGGCGGCATCATCGCTATTCTGTTGCTGATTGTTTTCCTCATGAACGGCACCATTCAACGACTCAGAAACACGCCACCGGCACCGGCACCCTCCGCACCCAGAATCAGACCAGAGTCGCCTGCTCCCGCAAAAATTTCAGACACTGAGCCGGCTGAAAAACCAATCGTTGCAGCACCACCTGTAGAGACACCAAAAGCAGCAGCACCATCCACTGCAACACGTGACATTGTATTAAAACTTCAGGATGTAGAGCTGGTATTAATACGGGCAGAATCACTCGGACAACATGCCAACGGTGAAACCAAAGCCATCCGTAATTTCCTCAATGAATACATGGCCCAACTCCCTTTCATCATGAAAACACTTGATGATGCCATCACAAAAAACGAAGCTGCACCCATACTTTTATCACTCGAACACCTGAAAACCTATTTACAGACATTCGGAATGCAAGGCACACTCAAACTCATTGCAGAGATTGAAGAAGAAGCCCCAAAAGAAAAAGTGTCGAAATTATTATCTCGGGTATTTCAGGTCCGCAACCATTGCCGACGTGCAGCAGACGAAGCCAAATCGATGCTCGAGAAACTATAAACTCTCCGAAGTATGATTAATACTCGACCCTGAAATTCATCAATTCAGGACGTTCGAAATAATCGGTAAATGAAATTTTCAGCGTTACTGTTTTACGATCGGCAGAGAGAGTTGCCATTGAGTGATCTACTTTTTTGGCAGGACGTGGAAGATGAACAATCGTAATTGCATACGCACTTCCAAGCATTGGCAACATCTGTTTAAGTGTTGAATCCTTTGCGATATACTCTTTCATCGCCTCCGGCTTCACGGATTTACTAAATACGCCATTTGAATTTTCAAGCGTAAAAAACTCACCTCCACGAAAAACGTCGTTTGAAGCACCTGCTTTAGGCATCATTGGCATTGCAGACTTCGATTTAGGACCCTTCTCAGAAGCAGCATCACCTTCTTTCTGCGCCGGCTTAGCCGCATTACCAACCGCTGCTAATGCTTTCGGGCTTGAAGAATAAAGTACCGCCATATCAGCACGATTTTTTACAGGAAAACTATACTTTACAAAACTCACTTTTTCTTTCAAGGACATATGCATATGAAATTGTCCATCGCGGAATAAACGTTTTTCTTCGTCTGACAAATCAGTAGCAGCATCAATATATTCTTTAAAAGCAAACGTAGAATCCTCCACTTTATCATAATCTTCTTTTTCCTTCAATTTATCTTCACCACCCATACTGGACATCATTTCAATCATCTTGAACATATCCATTGTCATACTATATTCTCCGCTTCCATCTTCATTAATGGTAAATTCTTCGACTGAATCGAAGCAAGAAGAAAACAGAAATAAGATCGAAATGACAGCGATAAAATTGAATTTACGGAACATGTGGTTTATAGGTTAATAGGTTTTTAAGTTTCCAGGTTTCTAAGTTTCCAGAATGATGCCAAATGGAAAGAGCGGGTCTTAGACGGTTTCTTCAACGAGTTTGAGCATGAGCGCTTCGATTTCGGGGGAATTCCAATTCTGCTCGATGCCTGGTGATTTCATGACATGTTGCATGATACGTTCCTGACGTTGCCCTTCCTTCCAGGCCTGACTATATCTGATTTCAGGAGAGAAGGTCACCATAGTATAGAGAGGGATCCATTTATCAGGATACTTATCACTAAACCATGCTTCAATTTTCTTTTGCAATAAGAACTCTTTCTGACCAACCCGATCACGCATTTCGATAAAGTTAGCGAGGGCGAGTTCTGCAATCGCATCTCCATCCGGTTTACGCAACCGTTCAAAGTTATGGAAAATACGTGACCAGTCATCACCATATTCCTCCATCAGTAAATCAAGCATCACACAATCTTCAAAACCACAATTCATTCCCTGACCATAGAATGGCACGATGGCGTGAGCAGCATCACCAATAAGCAATAATTTATCACTTACACTCCAGGGGAAGCAGCGAACAATCGCCAATGATGAAGAAGGGTTGGCAAAATAATCATGACGAAGTGTAGGCATTAAAGGAATAACATCCGGGAATGTCTTCTTGAAGAAATCCATCATTTTCTCCTCTGTGTCGAGCGAGTTAAAGGAATATTCGCCATCAAATGGAAAGAACAAAGTACAGGTAAAGGTTTTATCCATATTCGGCAAAGCAATCAGCATGAACGTCCCGCGTGGCCAGATATGCAGCGCATTTGGATCCATAGCAAAGTCGCCACTTGCAGTAGCCGGAATCGTCAACTCTTTATAACCATGCTCAAGATATGTCTGCGAGTAGGTAAAGCGATCAGTACTCAGCTGCATCTGGAGACGACCGGCACTGAAAGCACCATCGGAAGAAAAAATACGATCCGCAGACACCTCTGTCAACTTACCCGTTTCACTATTTTCAAAAACTGCCGTTGCCGTTTTAAGATCCACCGAAGAGCAGCGTTCATTATAGAAAATTTCCACGCCATGCTTTTCTGCGAGGTCCATCAATACACAATTCAGTCCTCCGCGTGATACAGAATAAATTGCCTGCCCATCCTTTCCATAAGGCTGCGAGCTCAATGAACCATCCAGACCATGCATAATTCGACCGGTCATAGGTAAAGCCACCTTACGGATCTCATCATCCACACCCACCTTCTCCAGGCCCCTCCAGCCGCGATCGCTGAGTGCCAGGTTGATAGAGCGGCCAGCACTAATGCGATTCTTCCGTAAATCAGGACGACGTTCATACATGGTCACCTTATAACCACGTTTAGCCAGATAGATAGACAAGAGAGAGCCGACGAGACCGGCACCAATAAGTGTACATTTTTTCATAATCGAACCACGAGAAGCGGGTATACAAATTAAGGGGAAACCGATGGATTGAACAAGGGAGAACGGACAGAATATGATAAATTTCAGTTTAGCACGCTAAACTTACCTGCTTCAATATGATTAGTAAATAATCCAGAGAGGGATTCCAGAATATTCACCATTAAAATTGTCTTGTAAAACCGAAAAAACAGTTAAACCTTATAAATAGGTGATTTAACTTATTTCTCAACTACTTGTTTTAAAAACATCAATCACATCATGAAAAAAGAGCATTTACCTGAAAAGATCTGCATCACTTGTCAACGACCGTACTCATGGAGAAAAAAATGGGCTAAGAACTGGAACGAAGTCAGGTACTGCAGTGAGCGATGCAAGCGAAATAAACAGCTTCCATTTAATCAAATCAAACAAATTAAATAATTTGACCTGTAATAATCAATGCAAGTAAATTACTCTACTATAGCAATTTAATCACTCAACGATTTATAGGGCAGGCTGTCAAAATGAAAGAAATTTCGATTATGATGAAGTTTCATATCTTTGAAAATGCAGATGCTACATTGGAGAACTCTCCAGGAGCACGAAAATCAAAAACAGCTCAACCTGAATATTTACATGACAAAAAAAATATACTTTGAAAATCTTGATGGGCTAAGATTTCTTTGCTTTTTATCCGTATTCTTCTTCCATTCATTTCATACAGAAATTGCAGAAATAAAATCCTCTGCTATCTATCAATTCATAAAGGTAGACTTATTTAAAAATGGCAGCTTAGGCGTAAATTTTTTCTTTGTCCTAAGTGGATTTCTAATCACCTACCTGTTGATAGAAGAAAAAAAGCTCAATGGACAAATCGACTTAAAGAAGTTCTGGATACGAAGGATTTTAAGGATATGGCCTTTATTTTATTTATGTGTGTTTATCGGGTTTTACATATTTCCGTTATTAAAATCAGCTTTCGGACAAACGCCAAATGAAACAGCAACTTTAGCCTATTATTTAACCTTTACGAACAACGTTGACTTTATGGCAAAAGGATTGCCGGACGCTTCAATTCTTGGTGTTTTATGGAGTGTAGCAATTGAAGAACAATTTTATTTCGTCTGGCCAATCATATTATACTTTCTGCCAATAAGAAATTACTGGATTGCCTTCTCTACAGTAATTGTCGGGAGTTTAATATTCAGATCGGTACATAACGACTACATGTCACACGAACATCACACTATCTCTTGTATAGGTGATATGGCTATCGGTGCATTTGGGGCATGGCTTATGTTAACCAGCAATAAATTCAAACAAAAAATCCAGGAATTACCATCACTTGCAATTGGCTTGATTTATACTTCGTATTTGGCGGTTTTTCTGTTCAGAGACGAAATACTTCTTCATAACAATTATTTAATCAGTGTGATCGAACGTCCGATCATCGCCTCAGTAATGCTCCTGATAATATTGGAACAGTGCTTTTCCAACAACTCTTTTTTCAAATTATCGAAGTTTGAAAAGCTCACACAATTAGGAACAATTAGTTATGGACTCTACTGCCTCCATTTTCTGGCAATACTGATTGTTACAACCCTCACAAAGAAGTTTGCCTTGAATACTCAGTTATGGCAGGTAATGATCCTTGACACATCGCTTGCATTATTAGTAGCAATTGGAATAAGTAAGATAAGCTACAACTTCTATGAAAAACCCTTCTTGAAGCTCAAAGAACGCTTTTCATATATTAAAACCAAATGAAACACTCACAAAATGATTAAAGACGTCTTCTCCAAACAGGTTACCGATGAAATTATTGAACGCATTAACCGGTTGCAGCCACAATCGGCTCCACAATGGGGAAAAATGAATGTTTCTCAGATGCTTGCTCATTGCAATGTAACATACGACTACACATATACACCAGAAAAATTCAAAGCTCCGGGAGTAATAAAGAAATTTTTCCTGAAAACTCTGATTAAAAAATACATTGTTGGCCCGCAACCTTATCGACAAAACATCCACACTGCTCCGGATTTTATCATTGCGGACAGCAGAGAATTTGAAACTGAGAAAAAGAAACTAATTGACGCATTGCACCGCACACAGCAATTAGGACGTTCATATTTCGAAGGCCGGGAAAATTTTTCATTCGGAAAAATGACTGCTGAAGAGTGGAACACCATGTACTATAAACATATTGATCACCATTTAAGACAATTCGGCGTTTAATCGTCATGGATAAAGTAAGTCAATGGAGCGAAGAACTGGATCGTATTGCATCCATTCTTGATAAATTCGACCTTGTCAAAACAATAAAATGGGGAGCGAATGTTTACACCTACAATGGAAAGAACGTTGTCAGTTATGGTGGCTTCAAAAACTTCTTTACTCTCTGGTTTCACAATGGAGTTTTTCTCACTGACAAACACAAAGTACTGATCAATGCGCAGGAAGGCAAAACTAAATCACTGCGACAATGGCGGTTTACATCAATGAAGGAGATCAGTGAAAAGAAAATTTCTGATTACGTAAAGGAAGCTATCGAAATTGAAAAAAAGGGATTAAAAATCTCTCCGGATAAAACAAAACCAGCGCCTGTACCAGCACTTTTCTCTTCGGCACTTAAGAGCAACAAACAACTCAAGTCAGCTTTTGAAAAACTCACTCCCGGCCGACAAAAAGAATACTTACAATACCTGAATGAAGCAAAGCAAGAGGCTACTAAACTAAAGCGACTGGAGAAAATCATCCCCATCATTTTAAGTGGAATCGGATTAAACGAGAAATACAAATAAACAGAGAAAAATCCGGGGACTTTAATCCATAGTTACTGTTGAGTTTTTACTGAGCATGCACCAGGTCTCCGGTAACATTTTCAACAAACAATTCTAAAAATCACCAACTCCGGTTACAACTAAATTTTAAAAAGTACGTCCGGAATTATCCAGATTAAATTGCATTTGCCAGTATCTCACCGAACCGATAAACATCCTCAAACGAGTTGTATAACGGCACAGGGGCTACACGAATCACCCCTTCTTCTCTACCCTCCTGATCCGGCTCACGCCAATCGGCAATAACACCTTTTGAAGTCAACACATCGAATATTTGTTTACCACCTGTAGCAAACTGCAGTGATAATTGACACCCTTGTTGCTGTTCTTCGAAAGGAGTGATAACACGAACCAGGTTTTCCTTGCCTTTCTGCTGAAGCACATCCCGAACAACAAAAAGAAGATACGCTGTCAGCTCCCTGCTTTTTACAGTGAGGCGATCCATACCTGCTGCATCGAATAGTTCCATTGAAGCACGTAAAGCGGCCATCTCAAGAATCGGGGCATTACTCAGTTGCCAGCTATCTGCCGTTGGAACCGGTACAAAGCGATGTGGCATCTTAAAACGTACTGCAGGATCATTTCCCCACCAGCCTGCAAAGCGTGGCAAATGCAGATTTTTCGCATGGCGTTCATGCACGAAGGCGCCACCCACAGTTCCGGGACCGCCGTTGAGATATTTATAAGAGCACCATGCAGCAAAATCTACATTCCAATCGTGAAGCTGCAATTGGAGATTACCAGCAGCATGTGCCAGGTCAAATCCGGCATACGCGTCCACTTCATGAGCTGCTGCAGCAATCTCTTTCATTCGCAATACTTGTCCGGTGAAATAATGCACACCTCCCAGCATTACTAACGCCAGCGAATCACCGTACTCTTCGATCGCAGCCAGAATATCTTCATGGCGAACAATTTCTTCCCCCTTCCTTGGTTCTAGCTCAATCAACGCATCATCTGCATCGAAGCCATGCCATTCCACCTGCGATTGCAAGGCATAGCGGTCGGAAGGAAATGCACCACCTTCACAAATAATTTTATACTTCTCGGCGGTAGGACGATAAAAAGACACCAACAACAAATGAAGGTTCACTGTCAGATGATTCATCACAACAACTTCTGAGGGCAATGCACCTACCAAACGCGCCGAAGGTTCACGCAGTAGCTCGTGATACTTAAACCAGCCTGTATGCTCTTTAAAATGGCCTTCTACACCTAGCTGCGACCAATCATCCAACTCCTGATTTACATATTCTCTGGTTTTCACCGGTTGGAGACCAAGTGAATTACCGCAGAAATAAATACAATCAGCACCCTGATGTTGTGGAATATGAAACTGTTTGCGAAAGGATACCAATGGATCCTTCGAATCGCGGGACTTTGCCCAATCTAGTGTGTTCCCGAAGTTGAACATGCAGCGAAGTTACATTTTTGCCAGATGTCTCTGACAGCAATTCTGTACTGATAAACGTTATTTTATTATCACTATTCGGCAATGAAGTTGGATAATATTCTGCCAGCTATCGACAAGATCTACAGTCATTAAGCCTGCCGAAAAACTATCCTCCACAAAATGAAGAAGCCCCACAAATTGCAGGGCTTCTTTTTATTTCTGATTAGTGTTTCAGATCGTCCGGTGTGTTACTTTCCGGAGTTTCAGAATACGGAGTAGTTTGCAGGATATAATCTTCCTTCGAACCAGGCTTACCGTAGTCATAAGGCCAACGATGAACTACAGGTAATTCGCCCGGCCAGTTACCATGCAGATGTTCAACAGGAGCTGTCCATTCGAGTGTAGTTGAATTCCATGGATTCTGAGATGCTTTCTTCCCTCTCCAGATGCTATAGAAGAAGTTAAAGGCAAATATCAGCTGTGCAAGACCACCAATGATAGCCGCCACTGTAATAATCACGTTGATATCTACAAAACTACCAAAAGCTTCGTAAGCAGTATTTGAATAATAACGACGTGGAACACCACCTAAACCGAGGAAGTGCATTGGGAAGAACACACCATACACACCGGCGATCGTAAGCCAGAAGTGCAGATACCCCAGTTTCTTATTCATCATACGGCCATACATACGCGGGAACCAGTGGTAAACTCCGGCAAACATCCCGAAGATCGCAGAAGATCCCATTACGATGTGGAAGTGAGCAACCACGAAATAAGTATCGTGAACGTTAATATCCAATGTAGAATCTCCCAGGATAATACCGGTCAATCCACCCGTAATGAAGGTAGAAACGAGACCCATGGCAAACATCATCTGAGGAGTAAACTGAATATTACCTTTCCAGAGTGTAGTCAGATAGTTAAACACTTTAACGGCAGAAGGAATCGCTACGAGCAGCGTCGTAAATACGAATACCGAACCGAGGAACGGATTCATACCTGTAACGAACATGTGGTGACCCCAAACGATAAAGGAAAGGAAGGCAATCACCAACATTGATCCAATCATCGCTTTATAACCGAAGATCGGCTTACGTGCATTTACAGAGATAACTTCAGAAGCCAGACCTAATGCAGGCAGAAGTACGATATAAACCTCAGGGTGACCCAGGAACCAGAATAAGTGCTGGAACAGAATCGGAGATCCTCCCAAATGATCCAACGGAGCACCATCGATAAAGATCTCACTCAGATAGAAACTGGTACCGAAGCTACGGTCGAAGATCAACAGCAACGCTGCTGCCAACAACACCGGGAATGAAAGTACACCAAGAATTGCAGTAATAAAGAACGCCCAGATAGTCAAAGGAAGACGAGTCATGCTCATTCCTTTGGTACGAAGGTTCAACACAGTACTGATATAGTTAATACCACCCAGCAGCGACGAAGCAATGAACAATGCCATCGAAACAAGCCAGAGTGTCATCCCTAAACCGGATCCACCAATGGCCTGAGGTAAAGCACTCAACGGAGGATAAACTGTCCAACCACCGGATGCAGGACCTGCTTCAATAAACATCGAAGCACACATGATAGCTACTGAAATGAAGAAGAACCAATATGACAATGCATTCAGGAATCCGGATGCCATATCACGGGCACCAACCTGCAATGGAATGAGTAAGTTCGAGAATGTACCTGACAAACCGCCGGTCAATACAAAGAACACCATGATGGTTCCATGCAGTGTAACCAGTGCCAGGTAGAAACCTGGATCCAGTTTACCATCCTTACCCCAGCGACCAATAATATCTTCCAGGAAAGGGAATTTGGTATCCGGCCAGGCCAGTTGTAAACGGAAAATCAGCGACATTCCCATCGCGAGGAATGCCATAAAGATTGCAGTTATAAGGAACTGCTTTGAAATCATTTTATGATCAGTGGTGAAGATATACTTCGAAAAGAAGTTTCCTTCATCATGATCGTGATCGTGGTGATGGCCATGCGCATGATCGTGAGCATGATCATCATGATGTGTGTCCACGGTGCTATGTTGATTCACTTCCATTGGATAGGGCGATTATTTTCTCGTTTGTAATTTATAACGTACGTTGGTAATATGCAATCTTTATTTCGACGCCATTGGCTTCGCAGTACTATCAGTTGCCGCAGGTGCTGCAGGAGCCGCTTCAGCAGGTGCATCAGTAGCTTTTGTATACGCCATTTTGGTGCCTTTTAACCAGGAATTGTATTCATCCTTTTCCACTACACGTACCGGCATTTTCATGTTGTAGTGTGCCACTCCGCAGATTTTATTACAGAGCAGAATGTATTCAAACTTATCATTACCTGTGATCTCTTTCATCTTTGCAGATGTAACAGTAGGTTTGAAGTGGAAACGAGTGGTCATACCCGGAACAGCATTCATCTGAACACGGAAGTGTGGCAGGTAAACAGAGTGAATCACATCACGTGAATTAATCACTAGTTCGATCTCCGATCCTACAGGCATAACAAGTTCAGATGACATTCTATCGTCATTTACAGCTGCGTCCATCGTATCAACTCCCAGTGGATTCACGTCTGTGATATTTTTGAAGTATGAAGCACCTAATTTATTATCAGTTCCTGCATAACGTGCTGTGAAGTCAAACTGTTTAGCATAGATCTGAATTTTTACACCATCTTCTGACTTTGCACGGTCAGTAATTTTATTCCACTCAACCAATCCTGTAACGATCAAACCAGCCAGTACAATTGTTGGAACGATGGTCCAGATTGCTTCCAGCTTATTATTGTCATGAAAATAGAAGGAACGGCGGTTTTTATTGTAACGGTATTTATAGGCAAACCAAAACAGGAGAAACTGAGTAATAAAAAATACGACAAATAATACGGCCCAGTTGATGTTCATCAGGTTATCCACTTCTACTCCGTGTTCAGATGCTGCTACCGGCAACATAAGAGGCGTCCAATTGATAAGACCGTATCCGATCAAAGCAAACATTCCGATCATGAAGAGAAGATACCCGATACTGTTCCATTTATTGGATTTATCCTGTTCATCTTCTTCACTCTCGCCTGAGAGCTCGGCAGCCATTTGCGCAACGTTGGCGATGCGTACCAGCACCAGGACACCAAACACGATTGCCAGAATAAGCAAGAGATTCATAGTTTTTCTTTGGTATTAGAGTATGGAGATACTTTGTGGTTATTAGATAGAATGATGTAAACTTTCCTCCATCATTGGGTGTGATTTCGCCACCAATGGTGCTTTAGCGAGGAAGGTCTGAGTGATGAAGGCGAAGAGTCCAAGGAAACCAATTGTAGTTCCGATTTCCATTAAACCAATACTGCCTATCAATGGTGCGTGTGCAGCGGCTGCTCCGTGTGCAGCATGAGCTACTCCGTGTGCTGCTTCAGCTCCATGAGCGCCTGCATGGTGTCCGGCTGTAATCATTGAGCCGGGGATAATCATCAGATAGAAATCAATCCAGTGACCGATGAAGATGATAATTGACATGAACATCAACAGGTACTTCTTACGTTTTGCATCACGGGTCATGAGGATCAGGAATGGTCCGATGAAGTTGATGAAGAACGCTGCCAACCATAAACCACGGTAGTGATCCTGGCGAAGCATGAAGTATGTTACCTCTTCCGGAATATTAGAGTACCAGATGAGCATAAACTGTGCAAACCAGAGATAAGTCCAGAATACACTGAATGCGAACATGAACTTACCAATATCGTGCAGGTGATGTTCAGATACTTCCTGAAGGTAACCACGGTGTTTTAAATAAGAAATGATGAATGCGAGACCTGCCAATGATGTTACGAAGAACCCGGCGAATGTATACCATGCGAACAAGGTACTGTACCAGTGCGTATCGATAGACATAATGAAATCCCATGACATCAACGATTCAGTTACTGCAAACAACACGAGGAATGCAGCAGCTGATTTGCTATTGCGCAGATAAGCAGTTACACCATCACCTGCATCCATTGCCAGTGAATTAGAACGGAACTTACGTGCATAAAAAGTCCAGATAGCGAAATAAGCAACCACACGAATCCAGAAGAACATTGGATTCAGGAATCCGCTTTTCCCTGCAATGATTGCATCGTAGTTAGGTGAGTTAGGATCAGTAATTCCATCGGCCATCCAGTGGTAAAGATGTTTACCACCGAAGGCAATAATGAGAATCATAATGATTCCAGCAACAGGTAAACTCTGTCCCATTGCTTCCAGTGGACGCTTGAGAACAGCACTCCATCCTACTTCCGCCACGTATTGAACGGCAAGAAAGAATGTTGCTCCAAGGGCCAGGCCGAGGAAAATGAAATTATTCCACAAGAGATTAGCCCAGGTCTGTTCGTGGTGCGTCGCGAATTGGGCAATAATGGCAACAAGACCCACAACCATCATAATGATGGCTACCATTTTATTCCGCGATGTAAAATCGTAGGGCTTGGTGCTGGTTACTTCGATATGTCCGTGATGTCCCATAATGTCAGTTTTCAATTATATTATTTCGCCATTGCAGTGGCATTCGAAGAATCTTTTGGAGCGGCAGTACTATCAGATGCTACCGGCGCAGTTGCATTACCCTGGAGTTTGTGGACATGCATAACAATCTTCCAGCGTTCAGCCGGACTGATCTGCGAGGCATGTGGTCCCATGAGGTTAATACCGTAAGTAATGGTATGATAGATTTTACCATCAGTAAGATCTTTCATCAAACCACCTCTGCTTGATGGAGAGTTTGAATAGCTTGGAGGAGGCGGAAATTTGCCGATTGCTACGAGATTACCATCACCTGCTCCGGCTTCACCGTGACAGTGTGTACAATAGATTCCGTAGAGTCTCTCTCCTTCTTTCATATTCTCATCGGTGAGTGCCAACGGATTTTTTACGTCGCGTCCGGCCGCCTCATATCCCTCATTGGTAGAAGGATAATCAAAGAACTCATATCCTCTCGGAATGGTTCCTTTCACCGGCGCCTGCATGGTGAGGCTATCCGGGAAATTCGGGTTGGCGGAATACACTTCGTAAGAAGGTGAACGGTACATGTCAGGCATGAATTCAACTCCTGGGTCGTTGGGATCCCTGCCGCAGGAGGTCATCAGTACAACGACAGCACCTGCAAGAGCAGTAAGGAACACAGCGGGCTTATTCATAGAGGTATGTTCTCAGTGTTTTACTTTTTGGTTTCTACAGCTCCGGCAGCACGCAGTTGAGATTCAACATTTGCTGCTTCACTGTCATCATTAATTTGTACCGCCATCACAAAGTGATCGTCGGCCATGCGGGGATGAATCACATGTGGTTCTACACCCGGAAGAAGCTTTGAACGCAACAGGAAGGTGATAACCATTCCATGTGCTGCACACAATACTGTACTTTCGAATGTTACCGGAATGAAGGCCGGAAGATTTTTATAGAAGGCAAAACTTGGTTTACCTCCGATGTCCATAGGCCAATCGAAAATATTCATGTAATACATCATCAACAGTGCCAGACTACATCCGGTCATACCGTACAAAAAGCAGGTAATGGAGATGCGTGTGCGCTGCAATCCGAGTGCATGATCAAGACCATGAATAGGGAATGGAGATATTACATCCTTTACGCGTAAACCTTTTTTACGCAATACAGGGATGGCGTTCATTACAACATCATCATCATTGAAGATGCCATAAACGAATTTTTTTGGGTGCGCGCTCATGCGTGTAATTCGTGTTTAGAGTTTTGAGCTTGTTTCTTCTTTGAACCTTCTGAAGATGATTTAATAATCGTCTTCAATTCACTCATCGCAATTACCGGGAATACACGGGCGAAGAGAAGGAAGCAGGTGAAGAAGAGTCCTAATGATCCGATGAAGATACCAGCCTCTACCCAGGTTGGAGAATACATTGTCCAGCTGGATGGGAGATAATCACGGTGCAGAGAAGTAACGATGATTACGAAACGCTCGAACCACATTCCGATGTTTACGAAAATGGAAATGATGAACGTTGCGAATACATTTTCACGAAGTGACTTCGACCAGAAGAGCTGAGGTGTGATTACGTTACAGGTCATCATGCTCCAGTATGCCCACCAGTATGGTCCGGTAGCACGGTTAATGAAGGCGTACTGTTCGTATTCAACTCCTGAGTACCATGCGATGAAGAATTCAGTGATGTATGCAACACCTACAATCGATCCGGTGATAAGGATAATCCTGTTCATCATGTCGATGTGGTAGATGGTGATGTAGTCTTCGAGTCCGAGTACTTTACGTACAATGATCAACAGCGTTTGTACCATGGCGAATCCGGAGAAGATCGCACCTGCAACGAAGTACGGTGGGAAGATGGTGGTATGCCATCCCGGAATCACCGATGTTGCGAAGTCCATCGATACCACGGAGTGTACGGAAAGTACCAGTGGTGTGGAAAGTCCTGCAAGTACAAGTGATACCTCTTCAAAACGCTGCCAGTTTTTCGCTGTTCCTACCCAACCGAAACTGAGGATGGTGTAGATGCGCTTACGCCATTTTGTATTGGCACGGTCGCGGATTACAGCAAAGTCAGGAATGAGTCCTGTATACCAGAATACCAACGATACGCTGAAGTAAGTAGAGATTGCGAATACGTCCCATACAAGCGGTGAGTTAAAGTTTACCCACAATGATCCAAACTGGTTCGGTAACGGAAGCGGCCAATAAGCTACCCATGGACGTCCCATGTGAGATACAATGAAGCTGGCTGCGCAGATTACCGCGAAGATGGTCATCGCTTCTGCCGAACGGTTAATGGAAAGGCGCCATTTCTGACGGAACAGAAGAAGGATCGCGGAGATCAGGGTTCCGGCGTGACCGATACCGACCCACCATACGAAGTTGGTGATATCCCAGGCCCAACCTACTGTTTTATTTAATCCCCACACCCCAAGTCCGGTACCAACGGTGTAAGACACAACGATCACCCACCAGATAAACGCGGCGAGGGATACAGTGAAGGCTAGCCACCACCATTTATTGGCTTTGGATTCCACCGGGCGACATACATCTTCTGTGATGTCGTGCCAGGTTTTGTCTCCCAGGATCAGTGGTGGACGGAGTTCCGATTCTTTATGCATAGGTGAAGAATGCTATACTAGAGGTTAATTTTAATTTTCGGTTAGGCGTGATGTTTAGTTTCAGTTTCCGCCGGACGGTTCCAAACTTTTGTCTGATAGAAGACATTCGGTTTGGTATTGATTGATTCGAGCAGGTGGTAAGAACGCTCGTCTTTGAAGAGCTGACTGAGTTCGCTGTTTGCGTCGTTGAAATCTCCAAATACAATCGCGTTGGTTGGACAACCTTGCGCACATGCGGTTTTGATTTCTCCGTCTTTCGGGCGACGTCCTTCTTTTTTTGCTTCGAGACGACCGTACTGAATACGTTGTACACACATTGAACATTTTTCCATCACCCCGCGTGAACGTACAGTTACATCCGGATTGAGTACCATCTTTCCGAGATTGTCGTTCATGTTGAATGGGAACTGCTCGTTATCGCTGTACTTAAACCAGTTGTAACGACGTACTTTATATGGGCAGTTGTTCGCGCAATAACGGGTACCCACACAACGGTTATAAGCCATCATGTTGAGTCCGTCAGAGCTATGTGTAGTTGCAGCTACCGGACAAACTGTTTCACATGGTGCGTGATTACAGTGCTGACACATTACCGGCTGGAATACAACCTGCGGATTATCAGCCGCCGGTTTTTCCATTTCACCGTACATATCAAGCTTTCCAAGTCCTTTCTCAGCTGCGTTCTCTTTCGTTGTATCACTGCTGTAGTAACGGTCAATACGGATCCAGTGCATTTCGCGGCTGCGTCCGATTTCATCTTTACCTACAACAGGTACGTTATTCTCTGCATTACAAGCAATCACACAGGCTCCGCAACCAATGCAGGCGTTGAGGTCGATTCCGAGTCCCCAGCTATGGTTCGGACGCTCATGTCCTCCCTGCTTTTCAGTCGCCCATAAATCCAGCTCCTGAGCAGTTTTCTTGCCATATGGTGAATCGATCAATTCAGGTTGATTTCCTGAACGTGGATCTTTTAACCATGCTACATGACTGGTTTCTTTCACAATCACATCACGTCCCATGAGGGTGTGGTGAGTTTGTGTTGCTGCCAGTTTATGATCGTCTTCAACTGTCTTCGCTACATTAACTCCTGTAGCGTAATATTTCATTGCTCCGTTACTTACTGAAACAAAAGGATAAGCATTGAATCCTACATTATCTCCAGCTTTACCGGCTTTGGTACGACCATATCCAACTGCACAGGCGATGGTTTCATCAGCCATTGCAGGTTGTAACAATACCGGACCTTTCACAGCAGCATTACCCACTTTTACTTCGATCACAGTACCCTGACGCCATCCCATCTTCTCAGCATAAGAAGGCAGTACGGCGAAATAGTTATCCCAGCAAACTTTAGAAATCGGATCAGGTAATTCCTGCAACCATGGATTATTGGCATATGCACCATTTCCCATTCCCGCTTTCTCATAAAGTACTACCTCAATTCCGATAGCAGGTTTAGCAAGTTGCGCGGCAGCAGCATTCAGATCACCGGTCCATGATGCAGCACCTGCCGTAGTAGCAGTTTCAAATACACCATCACGCAATGACTTTGTCCAGAAAGCTTCGAATGAGCTCACTCCGGTTTGCATTG
>JAGOJO010000124.1 GCA_017995075.1 Bacteroidia bacterium
GCCGTTAATGAAATCGTATCGTCGTTCACCTGGGTGTCGATGATTTCTCCGGAGGTGGAGTTCATTAGGATTTCAGCCTTGGGATACTGGTTCCGGATTTCTTCATAAAACCCAGGACTGGAAAGTAAAATTCGACTTCCGAAAACAATGACCAATTGATATACGCTTGAATCGTTAATATCGCTTCTGAGCGTTTCCCAGGTTCTTTCCGGGGTCCATTTTTTTTGTTGGATTTGCATAAGACTGATTTTTAGCTTCGTGTTTTTACTTTAAACACGGGTGCTTTGTTACAGCCTTAACGCCAATGAATCCTCTCTTTCGATGTAATTAATGCAAAATCTTACACCAACCTTACAGGATGTGTTCGATTCGTTTGGGAAAGTGATTTAGAAATTCGGTTTGAGGAGGTACTTCGAATAAAAGTTGTCTATAACATTTACCGCCTCTTCTGCAGTGTCAACTACAGTGAAAAGCTTAAGGTCATCGGCGTTGATGTACTTTTCGGTAACAAGAACACTCTTGATCCAGTCTATGAGACCGGACCAGTAATCCTTGCCAACCAGAATGATCGGGAAACGTCCGATTTTACGTGTCTGAATTAATGTGAGTGACTCAAACAGCTCGTCCATCGTTCCGAAGCCTCCTGGTAATACTACAAAGCCTTGTGCGTACTTGATGAACATTAGTTTGCGTACGAAAAAGTAGTCGAAGGTGATGCTTTTGTCGTTGTCAATATATGGATTGGGTGATTGCTCAAAAGGAAGCTTGATGTTTAAGCCGACAGATTTTCCATTCGCTTTTTGTGCTCCTTTGTTTGCAGCTTCCATGATTCCGGGGCCGCCTCCGGTGATAATTCCATATCCTTCAGTGGTGAGCTTGTATGCAATTTCTTCAGCTAGCAAATAGTACTTGGTGCCTGACTCTGTTCGTGCTGATCCGAAAATGGATACGCAAGGACCAATGCGACTCATCTTTTCAAAACCTTCAACAAACTCGGCCATGATTTTGAAAATCTGCCAGGTGTCCTGGGCTTTAATTTCTTGCCAGTCTTTGTCGGTAAATGCTCTGCGTATTTTTGCTTCGTCGGAATTCATACTCTTTATCAAGGGTTTGTTTACGTGTAAAAATTGAGATGGTTGCTTTTTAATTGAATTCTTTCTTTAGGTACTGGGCAGTAATGGATTTTTTATCTTTTATAACGGTCTCGGGCGTTCCTGTGCAAAGTATATTACCTCCGCGTGAACCTCCTTCCGGTCCAAGATCAATTATGTGGTCGGCCAGGCGAATTACATCCATATTGTGTTCAATTACCAGCACTGTATTTCCTTTGTCTACTAATTTGTTGAGCACTTCAAGAAGTATTCTGACATCTTCAAAATGTAGTCCGGTAGTTGGCTCGTCTAATATATAAAAGGTGTTGCCTGTGTCTTTCTTAGAGAGTTCTGAAGCCAGCTTGACTCGTTGTGCTTCCCCGCCCGACAATGTGGTGCTCTGTTGTCCGAGTGTGATGTAGCCTAGTCCAACCTCCTTGATGGTTTTTATTTTGTGGAGAATGCCAGGCATGTTGTCGAAGAATTCTACGGCATTGTCAATGCTCATATTGAGGACATCATTGATAGATTTTCCTCTGTAACGTACATCGAGAATTTCGCGGTTATATCGTTTGCCATTGCAGTTTTCACATACGACATATACGTCCGGTAAAAAGTTCATTTCTATTGTGCGCATACCGGCTCCCTGACAGGTCTCGCAGCGTCCTCCTTTTACATTGAAGGAAAACCAGCCTGGAGGATATCCCCTTACTTTAGCTTCGGTCAATTGAGCATATAGATTGCGGATATCACTAAATACTCCCGTGTATGTTGCAGGGTTAGAGCGCGGAGTTCTTCCGATGGGACTTTGGTCAATCTCAATTACTTTGTCAATATGTTCAAGTCCTTTTATTGACTTGTACGGTAGCGGTTTTGTTTGTGATCTGTAGAAGTGCTGGTTTAAAATAGGGTAGAGGGTCTCATTTATCAGTGTTGATTTTCCGCTGCCCGAAACACCTGTAACACAGATAAGTTTACCCAGTGGGAATTCTGCATCAACTGATTTTAGATTGTTTCCTGTTGCTCCTGTTAATTTGAGTGATTTGCCGTTTCCTTTGCGTCTTTCTCCATGGGGTATCACCATTTTCCCGCTTAGATAACGGGCTGTTAAACTGTCAGCTTTGGAGATCTGTTTAGCATTTCCACTGGCTACAACTCGTCCTCCATGTACTCCTGCACCTGGCCCAAGATCTATTACATGATCAGCAGCCATGATAGTTTCTTTATCATGTTCTACTACAATAACAGAGTTGCCCAGGTCCCGAAGATCCTTTAATGATTGTATGAGTCGTGTGTTATCGCGCTGATGTAATCCAATACTTGGTTCATCCAGAATGTACATTACTCCCACCAGCTGTGAGCCGATTTGAGTGGCTAGTCGAATCCGTTGTGATTCTCCTCCCGAAAGTGAACGTGAACTTCGGTTTAATGTGAGGTAGTCAAGACCAACATCCAATAAGAATTTAATGCGTTTGTTGATCTCTTTTAAAATTTCTTTAGCAATAGCGAGCTGCTTTTTTGAAAGTTTCTTATCTACCGTTTTGCTCCATTCGTAAAGTAGCAGTAAGTCGAGATTTGAAAGGTCAGCTATGTTTTTGCCGTCAATTTTAAAGTTTAATGCTTCTTTTTTCAATCGGGCACCCTGACATTCCGGGCAGTCGACATAGGTCATGAAACCTTGTGCCCATTTCTTTAATCTGCCTGTTGATGTTTCGTCGTCGATTTGTGCGGCAATGAAACTGGCAATTCCTTCGAAGCTTAAGCGGTTGGTGCCTACACTTCCTGGTGTGAATTCTCCGTCTACCGTAAGTATATCATTCGAACCGTAAAGTATTACACTGATCGCTTCTTCTGGAATGTCGTTGATGGGTGTTGTCAGATTGAACCCATATTTTTTTCCGATGATCTGTAATTGTTGATAGATCCAGTTGTCCTTGAATTCTCCAAGAGGTGCTATTCCACCTTGTTTTATACTCAATGCCGGATTGGGAATTACTGATTTAATGTCAATCTCCGGTATGCTGCCTAGTCCACTGCATTTACTGCAGGCTCCGTAGGGGGAGTTGAATGAAAATGTATTTGGTGCAGGCTCATCATAGGAAATGCCTGTTGTCGGACACATCAGGTGCTGACTAAGATGACGTACCTGCTTGTCTTTCTCGCCCATTACCATCATGGTGCCTTTTCCATGTTTGAGCGACGTTTTTATACTATCATATACCCGTTGAATGGAATCATCGTTTACCTGGATTCGGTCAATTACAATTTCAATATCATGGGTCTTATATCGATCTGCCTGCAGTCCTCTTTTGATGTCCGTGATTTCACCATCAATTCGCACTTTCAGGAATCCCTGTTGAGCGATTTGCTGGAATAATTCTCTGTAATGCCCCTTTCTTCCTTTCACTACCGGTGCGAGTAACAAAATACTCTTACCATCATATTGCTTCATTACCACATCGCGAATCTGATCATCAGTCATCTTGATCATCTTCTCGCCCGTCATATAAGAATAGGCATCCGATGCTCTCGCAAAAAGTAGGCGAAGAAAGTCGTAGATTTCAGTTACGGTGCCAACTGTTGAACGAGGGTTCGTATTTGTCGTTTTTTGCTCAATGGATATTACCGGACTTAACCCTTTAATTTTGTCAACGTCCGGTCGCTCCATATTTCCAAGAAACTGGCGTGCATAAGCCGAAAACGTTTCCATATAACGTCGTTGCCCCTCCGCATAAATCGTATCAAAAGCTAAAGAACTTTTCCCGCTTCCGCTTAATCCGGTCAAAACAACCAGCTTATTTCGGGGAAAGGTAATGTCAATATTTTGAAGATTATGCACGCGGGCTCCGTATACCTCAACCCATTCTTCTTCCGATAAATTCATAGGATTTTACTGTCGAAGGACAAAGGTAAGGGTTATCGGCATCAGAATTTTAAATGACTGTAAATCAGGTGTTTGTAGGTATTGTCTTTATCCAAAAATCGTGGGTTCTTACAAATGAAATGGATGTAAAGTATTGATATGCAATTTTTTTGACAGGGTTTATATTAATAGTGGAAAAGTGAACAAAACTGAATCAATGCCGTATGAATGCCATATGATTTCGCCAAAAACAGTCCTACCCCGAACTGTTGTTCAGCTCCATACTCAAATGTGGCTGCTGTTCGCATTTTTATTGTTCGGTCATGTTGCATCCGCACAAACACCTGTGGCGTCATATAGTGTTGTTTCTAATCAGGGCTGTGTTCCGTTTAATGTCGTATTTACAAATACATCTCAAAGTGCAGTTTCTTATCAATGGGATTTTGGAAATGGAAATACTTCAACTGCGGTAAATCCTACAAACGTATATACAACTGCCGGTACATATACTGTAACGTTGATTGCTACAGCTTCAGGTGGTGCAACAAATACATATACTGGACAAATTGTAGTGAACCCTAAACCGGTTGCAGGATTTAGTGTTTCTTCAACTTCAGGCTGTCAGAATACTCATGTGTTCAATTTTACTAATTTATCATCAAACTTTGATTCATGTACATGGGATTTTGGTGATGGAACAACTAGTAATCAGTTGAACCCTGTCCATATTTATTCGATTCATGGTACGTTCAATGTGACTTTGGTGGTGTATAACAGAGCCTATGGATGTAGTGATGTAAAAATTCAAAATGCACTCATCAATATATTGCCCGCTCCAACTGCACAAATATCATTGAGCGATTCAGTAACTTGTAATCTTCAAACCAACTTCCAGTTTAATGCAGTTTTTAACAATGCAATTTCCTGGAATTGGATGTTTGGAGATGGTACTTCTTCTTCAATTCAGAATCCATCTCATGTATATAGTGATACCGGATATTATAACCCATCTGTTATTCTCACAAGTGCAAATGGTTGTGTAGATACAGTGGACATTTCTACCGAGATCCATATTAAATGGAATCCGGTGCCGGCAATTACGGTGAGTGCTGATTCGGTTTGTGAAGGTGAGTTAATCAACTTTCAGGCTACCTATTATGCAAATTCTCTGTATTCATGGAATATGGACGATTCCGGTGCGGTGATGTCGGGAGCAAATACCTTTTACAGATATTGGGATGGTGGTAATTATGGCGTGCAACTTACGGTGAATTATTCGAATGGTTGTACTCGCGTAATGGATACAGTTCCCGTTGTGGTTTTTGATAAACCGATTTTTACGTTTTCACTTAGTAATCATACCGGATGTGCACCACTGAATGTGATCACATCCAATAATTCTTACGGTGGAGTTTATTCTTGGTTATGGGACTTCGGTGATGGTACAACATCAACTCTCCAAAATCCCGGATCTCATATTTATGCAAATTCAGGACAATACTCTGTTACTGTGACTGCGACCAATAGCTTCGGTTGTACTTTTTCTTATACGCAAGGACAAAAGGTGACAGTTCGATCTCCGAGTGCATCATTCTCTACAGATGTGAATTCAGGATGTCCGCCCTTGACTGTTAATTTCTCCAATGCTTCTACAACCGCAACATCATTTTTATGGTTGTTCGGCGATGGAAATAGTTCTACAGCAACACATCCTACTCATGTCTATACTACTGCGGGTGTTTATACCGTTACATTGATTGCAACGGATGCTACAGGTTGTTCTGATACATTGGTTGTTCCCAATAAAATTACCGTGGCAGTGCCTGTTGTTAATTATCAGGCTCCTCCAACTATTACGGGATGTGCTCCATATTCAGTTAATTTCTCTGACGCATCAGGGGCTGCTTCTTTCCTTTGGGATTTTGGTGATGGTACTACGTCAACTCTTTCAAACCCGTATCACATTTATCAGGAGCCGGGAACTTATGTTGTTCAATTAACAACGTGGATGCCGAATGGTGGATGTGAGCAACATATTTCCAATTTTCAAACTTTTATTATCGATGGTGGTTATCCGGGTTTCACTTATACTGTTTCTCCCTGTCCACCTTATGAAGTGTTTTTTACAGATACTTCTTTGAATACGGTTGGTTGGCAATGGAGTTTTGGTGATGGTGGAAGTTCAACAGTTCAAAATCCAAGTCATATTTACCCGGGTCCTGGAACCTACAATGTTACATTGGTGGTTACTACTCCTGCCGGTTGTTCTACTACTCTGCAGGCAAACAATAGTGTTGTGATTAATGGTATTGGCGCAAATGCCAGTGCTGTTTGTACGGATACAACTATGCCGTTGGATGTTCAGTTCTATGCAAATTCTCAGAATGCAACATGGTGGCTTTGGGATTTTGGTGATGGTACTACTTCAACTCTTCAGAATCCATTACATGTCTATACTGTTCCAGGTCCTTATCACATAAGCCTGACCGTAGGAAATGATAGTTGCACTTTCACGTATGATTATCCTCCGATTTCATTTGGAGCTTCCACAGGTTCTGGTGGTGGGTTAGGTGGCGGTGTTCCGACTCCTGCTCCTCGGGAATATCATTGTGCTCCATATACAGTGAATTTCTCGAATCCCGATCCGAATGCTCTGGCATGGTTATGGGATTTCGGAGATGGTGATACATCTACACTGTCTTCGCCTGAGCATGCTTATTTGGAAAGCGGATCTTTTATAGCGACTTTATATCTGACAACTATGTTGGGTGTAGTTGATACATTTACATATAGCGATACTTTTTTTGTTGTGAAGCCTGTTTCTGACTTTGATATTCTTGCGACTAATCTTTGCGGAGGTGTTCAGGTCGATGTAAGCATCAATGTTCCTGCTTTAAATTATCTCTGGAATTTCGGTAATGGTACTACGTCTACCTTGCCTGCTGCATCATTTACATATCCGAATGTTAACAGCAGCTATATGATTAGCCTGAATGTGACTGATACATTCAATTGTTCTTCTTTTGTTGCAAAATCATTTGCTGTAAACGCTACAAGTCCTTTGTCTGTTAGTTCGCGAAGGACATGTGCTGGCGACTCTATTACCTTTAATACCGGTAACCTGAATTTTGCTCAATATTTGTGGAATTTCGGCGACGGAAATACATCAACTGATAAAAATCCGGGTCATGCATATAGTGATAGCGGTGTATACGCCATTTCATTGGATGTGACGGATATAAATGGGTGTGTTCAAACCTTTACAATGGCGAACAATGTTGAGGTGTTTGATCCTGTTGCCAATTTCTCGTTGGTGACCACCCTTTCAAATTGTCAAAATGGGACCGTTGTTGGTGATCTTACAAACTTGTCGACTGGTAGTACTTCCTGGTATTGGGATTTTGGTGATGGTACATCATCTGTCTTGTTTACTCCTCCGCAACATGGTTTCTATTTACCGAATTATAATGGATATTATGGCGTGATGCTCATTGCTAAGAATAATATTTGTAGTGATACAATGTTTGTTCAGAATGCAGTTTATGGGGCTCAGTT
>JAGOJO010000125.1 GCA_017995075.1 Bacteroidia bacterium
CGGTGATCACGTTTCTTCGCCTCTTCGAGCATGGCTACGTATTCGTCCAGCTCTGATTTTTTCGGGAAGGTGATTCCGTAAATACGGGTGAGCATCGGGTTGTTGGAATCATTCTTCCAGTATGCACCCGCTACGTTGGTCAGCTTAATAGCCTTGATGAGGCCGGTATGCGGAATATGTGGTCCGCGACATAAATCAGTGAAATTCCCCTGTGTGTAGAAGGTGATACTTCCATCTTCCAGATTGCTCAGCAGATCGAGTTTGTACTGGTCCGACTTCTCGGTGAAATAGGCGATGGCTTCACTTTTTCCCATCTCCTTGCGCACAAAGGCATTGCTCTGCTTGGCTAACTCTACCATCTTGTCTTCGATCTTCTTCAGATCATCCAACGAGAAAGTCTGGTCGCCGAAATCTACATCGTAGTAAAATCCATTCTGCACAGGAGGTCCAACCCAGAACTTGATTCCCGGATAGTAAAACTCCAGCGCCTCTGCCATCAGGTGGGCGGATGAGTGCCACATCGTACTTTTTCCATCAGCATCGTTCCACGTCAGCAAGGTCAGCTGGGCGTCATCGTTGATGGGACGGTTCAGGTCGCGGACTTCTCCATTCACCTTTGCCGCCAGTACATTTCTCGCCAAACCTTCAGAGATCGATTTGGCCACATCCATGGCAGTGGCTCCTTTCGGAAACTCACGCACGGAATTGTCGGGCAGAGTGATTTTAATGTTCATAGAATTTTGAGAGGTGCAAAGATAGCTGATTTCAGGTTATGCCGCTTGGAAAAAGAGGAGATTTCTTACGGGATTTAGCAGAAATTTAAAACAGAAGTTGGGGGCTGCGGAAAATTCTTCCTGACAATAGGATTTTCTGCGGTGCTGGCTGTAGCCGGGGTTTCGGAGATGGCGTTTTTATCCGATGTGGGAGAGCAGACTGCTTCTTCCGGGTAGATAAAAGTCGCTGTTGTTGCGTATCCCGGCTCCGTTGCTTGCATAAAGTAACCTGCAACTCTTCGGATGTTTATCCTCGTTGCGCAGTATAACATCATTTTCGCTCAGATTATGCATCACCAGCACGCGTTGGTTTTGGTAGCGTAAGGTGTAAACAATGACGGCGGAGTCCTTGCATTCGATTTGTTCGAAAATCCCTTTTACGAGACAAGGATGGTTTTTCCGCAATTGCAGCAGCTCTCGGTAATGGTGGTAGATAGATTGGGAGTCGCCTGTTTGTTCGTCGAGGGGAGATGTGTTGGAAGTAAGCGAGTAGACAGGTCGCACCCATTTGCATTGTTCGATGGTTCTTGCTGCTTTCCAGAGAAATGGTTCGCGGATTTGTTCGTCCGGTTTATCGCCTTTCATGCCCAGCTCTTCGCCGTAGTAGAGAAATACCTCTCCCGGCAAAGTGAGTAGGAGAGAGGCAGCCAGTTTGATTTTATCCGGATCGTTGTTGAGCCGTGTGGCTACTCTCGTCTGGTCATGGTTGGAAAGAAAGAGGACATCTCCAGCACCCTTATTCACCTGCTGATAATTTTTGAGAATCGCCTGATACCAATCCACGAGACAAGCATGCTCTCCGGTGTTCACCGCCTGTATCAAGCGCTCCGCTAACTCAAAATTGAAACAGGCATGCAATCCATTGTCGAGATAAGGCTGTATGTAGACACAGCTCTCCGTAATCTCTCCCACAAGATACACCTCCGGAAATTCTTTCTCCAACGCAGCCCTGAACTCCTGCCACCAACGAATGTTTTCAGACTCTAATCCGGGCGGATAAATATGCATCGCCGCATCCAACCGGAATCCATCCACACCCATTCCCAGCCAATACCGGGCAATTTCTATCATCTCCCGGCGCACCTCCGGCGAATCATAGTTCAAGTCGGGCATTCCTTTCCAGAATAAACCATAATAAACCTCCTCCTGCGGACCACGCACCGGCACATGCCAATTGTATTCGTTATCTCCCAATGCTGATTTCGGTTTCCATACATAATGCTCCCGGAAATAATCCCTCTTCGAACGCAGCGCCCGCTTAAACCAGGGATGTTGCTCGCTTGTATGATTCAAAACCAGATCCAGCATAATTTTAATATTTCGTTTATGCGCCTCTCTCACCAACTCCTGAAAATCATGCAAGGTTCCATACTCCGCATCAATCCCGAAATAATCCGTTACATCGTATTTATGATAGGAGGGAGCAGGGTGAACCGGCAACAACCAAATTCCCTCAATACCCAATTGCTCCAAATAATCCAACCGGCGAATCAAACCACGTAAATCACCAATACCATCGCCATTGCTATCCGCAAAACTTCGTACAAAAACCGAATACCAGTTCATATTTCCCAAAAATACAACCTACAATCATTCATCCAATATTCTTTCGACAATAGCACTTACAATTTCATAAAAGATTAACACTTCTACTGCACCAAATTTCATTTATTTCATGTAAATCCTTAATAGATGGAACACGGATTAAACTGATCTGTTAGATTTTCGCAGATTAAATTATAGTTCGCTACTTGAGCTCCGCGCCCTTTGCGCCTCTTTGCGTTCACCGCGTTTAAGTCTGGCGTGTACAAAGAATTCGAAGTTTAATTATTTCCAAACAGTATAATGAAGTCGGATATTCGTTTTTAGACCGATATTTGCATCACGAACTATTCGTTCCATGACAAAACAATCTCCCTCCGAACGCAAATTCACATTTTTCGAAGATGTCTACGCCGTTGTTCGTTTAATTCCGAAAGGTCGTGTGACATCCTACGGTGCCATCGCCCGCTATTTAGGTGCAGCCGGTTCTTCGCGGATGGTTGGTTGGGCCATGAATGCTGCACATTCTGTAACTCCGAAAGTTCCGGCGCAACGTGTGGTGAACAGGAACGGACTATTAACCGGTAAACATCATTTCGGCACTCCTGATCAAATGGAAAAATTACTTGCCAAAGATGGCGTGAAAGTGGTGGATGATAAAGTGGTCGGCTTTGAAAAGATTTTCTGGGATCCGTTTGTTGAACTCGACCCTGAAAAATAGATGATTTGCCGATTTATTTTACGGGCATAAACAATACTACATATGTATTATTTTTAGAAATACTGCTTCCGGTCTCAATTTCCGCCTGATACGAAAAAATGTAGATTTCACTCCTGAGAATCAATCTTCTTTAGAAACAGCACGGCTTTCCTGAGTCTGCTGTTGTATTGTTTCTTAATTTGGGAGGAATACCAAAAGGAGAAATTATGAAAAAACAATTACTGTTCCTGTTGCTGATCGGTTCATCGCTGTCTGGCTTTTCGCAGATGTTGGAAAAACGTTCGTTATGGGCGCCGAACCAAAATCTGCGTAGTGAAAATCCAACGGCTCCATCTCCCGGTAAAATAACCGAGGTGACGGGTGGACATGCCAACTGCATTGATCCAACATTGCAGGATGAAATCTGGAAACAGATCAATCACAATATCGATTCACTTCAATTGCGTTCTTCATCCGCTGCTGGCAGAGGAGGGAATCCGCATCCTCAGTTTATCTGGCCGGTGCAGGCGAAAGCGGGTTTTAACGATTATGGATTTTATACAGTACAATACCTGGTTGATCATAACCAGAATTTCCCGAGTCAGCTGCAGGACTATAATTGCGGTACCCGCACCTACGACGGTGCCGGATTTAACCATGCCGGTACAGATATTATCCTCTGGCCTTATGCCTGGCGTCGTATGGATGAGCAGGTGATGGAAATAGTGGCGGCAGCTCCCGGAGTGATCATCAGTAAATTCGATGGATACTTCGATCGTAAATGTGCGAACAATGGTCAGGGAGTGGCTAACGGTGTGCATATCCGTCATTCGGATGGTTCGATTGCATGGTACTGGCATTTTAAGTCGGGAGCCATTACATCGAAAGCACTGGGCGATTCGGTGGTGGCGGGTGAGTTTCTGGGTACTGCCGGAAGTTCCGGTAGCAGCGATTGGCCGCACGTGCATTTCCAGGTAATGGATTCACTCGGTAATCTGATCGATCCATGGGATGGTTCCTGTAATTCGATGAATCCTGGTACTTCCTGGTGGCAGTCGCAGCAGTCGTATACAGTTCCGTCTGTGAACCGTATCTGTACCAAGACATCGGTCTATGAGAATTACAATTGTCCGAACCCGGAAATTACCAACGAGCGTGATACGTTTTACCTTGGCGATACATTGGCCATCTGGTTGTATATGCGGGATCTGTTGAATGCCTCTACCGTGCAGATCAATCTGGTGAATCCAACCGGTGGTGTGCCCATCACTTTTAACTGGTCTTCTCCCTGGACTACAACGCCGACTACCTACCTGGCCTGGTATTATATTGTGGATCCATGGTGGGTGCAGGGCGAATGGACTTTCGAGGCTGTGTACAATGGCACAACTTACTCTCATCCGTTTTACATGACTCAATCGGCCGTTGGATTAAATGATGGTCCGGGAAAAAATGAACTGGTTGTTTATCCGAATCCTGCTGCCGGTGAAATATTCCTGAAAGGTGCATTGTTATCAGGGTTACGTCAGGGTGTATTGATGAATACCTACGGAGAAAAACTGATTACTTTCGGCAATGAACAGGGTACTTCACTTCGGGTGGATGTGTCGTCGCTGGCGAATGGTTCATACTTATTGCAGCTCGATACGGAACAGGGAATTGTTTACCGCAAACTATCGATCTGCCGATAGTAGAATTGATTTTGTATAACACCGGATAGCTGCAATAATTTCCTGTAGTTGTCCGGTGTTCTTTTTTACAGCGTACCTTTGCCCTGATGAAAGTGCAACTTTGTTTATCAGGCGGTGGTGCCCGGGGCTTTGCTCATCTGGGAGTCATTCAGGCGCTCTCGGAGATGGGCTTTGAGTTTGAACGGATCAGTGCTACCAGCGCGGGTGCAATGGCGGGATCATTTATCGCTGCAGGTTTTGCGCCGCAGGATGTGCTCGAGCTGTTTATCCGGAATCAGTTGTTTAAAATGTTCAGCGGTGCATTCAACCGAGGATTGCTGAAAATGGATGGCTTTGAAAAATTACTGCAGACACATCTGCCCGAAGACTTCAGCGACTTAAAGATTCCATTCATCGTAGGAGCAACAGATTTGCTCAAAGGCAATACCGTCTTTTTCTCCGAGGGAAAACTGGCGCCGGTGATCATGGGAGCATCTTCCATTCCCGGACTCTTCAAACCCGTTTCACACCTCGATTATCTCCTCGTAGATGGTGGCGTACTCAATAATCTCCCTGTAGAACCGCTCAAAAAATATCAGGGAGCCATCGTCGGTGTACATGTGAATCCGGTCGGCGTGATTCCTGCACCCACATCCACCTTCGCCATCCTCGAACGCTCGTTTCATTTAAGTGTATTCAGCAATACCGTTTACAGGGAGAAGGAATGTGCCTTGTTCATCGAACCGTCCGGACTCAAATACACCAAGGTTTTCGATTATAAAAAAGCGAGGGAGATCTACAAGGCAGGATACGAGGAAGTGGTGTCCAGGGCTGATGAGATTTTAGATATGAAGTTTTAAGTAATTGTTTTTCAGTGGTTAGCGGTTTGACTAACATTCGTCTTATCTTTGCAGCCGAATTGCGTAAAACAGGCAGATTCATTTAACTATGTCAAAGGATATCGAGTTCAACCGAAACGAAGATCACAATAAAATTCAACTGAGTTTTTTACAGGAAAAGCTCCGCAAGATCTACGAAGGTGGCGGAAAAAAAGCCGCGGAAAAACAAAAGGAGAAAGGGAAATTACTGGCCCGTGAACGGATCGACTATCTGCTCGATAAAGGGAGTCCGCAGATTGAAATCGGCGCACTAACGGCCGAGGATATGTACAAAGAGCAGGGCGGTTGTCCTTCTGCGGGGGTGGTAGTCGTTATGGGATATGTAGAAGGTCGTCAGTGCATCGTGGTTGCGAATGATGCTACTGTAAAAGCCGGCGCATGGTTCCCGATGACGGCCAAGAAAAACCTCCGCGCGCAGGAGATCTCCATGGAGAATAAACTCCCGATTATTTATCTCGTAGATAGTGCCGGTGTGTTTCTTCCAATGCAGGATGAGATCTTCCCCGATAAAGAACATTTCGGTCGCATCTTCCGCAACAATGCCGTGATGAGCAGTATGGGTATCATCCAGATCGCTGCGATCATGGGTTCCTGTGTAGCGGGCGGAGCTTATCTCCCGATCATGAGCGATGAAGCCTGTATCGTAGATAAAACAGGTTCCGTTTTCCTTGCCGGATCTTATCTCGTAAAATCAGCCATCGGTGAAGAAATCGACAATGAAACACTCGGCGGTGCTACCACTCAAAGTGAAATCTCCGGTGTAACCGACAATAAATTCCCCGACGATAAAAGCTGTCTCGATTATATCCGCAGTGTGATGTCGAAAATCGGTAAGCTGCCTGAAGCTGGATTCAACCGCATCGCACCGGCATTACCAAAACTTGACGAAAAAGAAATTTACGGTATTCTTCCCGAGACCCGCGACAAACAATTCGACATGCATGAATTGATTTATCGTCTGGTAGATGAAAGCTCTTTTGATGAATACAAAGAGAAATACGGACAAACCATCCTCTGCGGTTATGCCCGTATCGATGGCTGGGCTGTAGGAATTGTAGCCAATCAGCGTAAAGTGGTGAAAAGTAAAAAAGGGGAGATGCAGTTTGGTGGAGTTATCTTCAGCGACAGTGCCGACAAAGCCGCGCGTTTCATCATGAATTGCAATCAACGTAAAATCCCACTGGTCTTCCTGCAGGATGTAACCGGATTCATGGTAGGTTCCCGCTCTGAACAAGGTGGCATCATCAAGGACGGAGCCAAACTCGTAAGTGCCGTAGCCAACTCCATTGTACCGAAGTTCACCATCATCACCGGTAACTCTTTCGGTGCCGGAAACTACGCCATGTGCGGAAAAGCCTACGATCCACGATTGATTGTTGCTTGGCCCAGCGCACAAATTGCAGTAATGGGAGGATCACAAGCCGCCAAGACGTTGCTCCAGATCCAAACCAGCACCCTCAAAGCAAAAGGACAGGAAATCACTCCCGAAGAAGAAAAAGCCTTGCTCGATAAAATCACCGAAAGTTATGTCAAGCAAACTTCTCCCTACTACGCCGCCTCCCGCCTCTGGGTCGACGCCATCATCGATCCCCTCGATACCCGCAAATGGATCTCCATGGGCATCGAAGCCGCCAACCACGCACCCATCGAAAAACAATTCAACGTCGGCGTCATCCAAACCTAGCCTTTAGCTGTTAGCAGTTGGCATTAGAAGGTGGGGGCCCCGCGACCGCCGCGATCCCGCTTCAATAAATGCTATCTGATCTGAGAATAAAGTAAGCGGGCCTTTGCGCCC
>JAGOJO010000126.1 GCA_017995075.1 Bacteroidia bacterium
TGATTTCACGACTTCGTTTACGATGGTGTCAAGAGCAGGAACGTTCGGGTAAGCAAAGAATACCGGCTCGGCATTCATGTTTCCAATACGAACGTGGTTTTTACGGTCTTCTTCTTTATCTGGACGGGTAAGCTCGTGCTTTTTGATGATGTTGTTCATGTAATCATCAACAGCTGCACAACCAACAATACCATACTGCGTACGGCCATTCATGGTTTGACTGTAGATATATAAACAATCGGTTGCGTCTTGTTTGAACACTCCATCAGCAACCATTTTCTCGAAATTGGATCGGCCGGTCTGGTAAATCTCCGGAGCATAAACATTGTGTCCGTCAGGAAAATCGATTTCCGGTTTAATTACATGGTAAAAAGAATAAGGATCGCCGTTTGCTTCGATTCGTGCTTCTTTTTCGTCGAGTACATCATACGGACGACAAGCCACGCGTTTAACCATTTCCTCAGTCGGACGAATGCCTTTAAATGCTTTAAGAATTGCCATTATTGAATATTGTTTGTTGTATTGATTGAAGTTGAATTATGCGTTGAAATGAGCTACTATTTTCTCGGCGATTTCGATACCGATCCGTTCCTGCGCTTCCATAGTAGAACCTCCGATATGCGGACTCAGTGAAATGCGGGGATGTTTTCTGATTTCTTCTTTCATGATCGGTTCTCCTTCGAAAACATCGAGGCCGGCTGCAGCAACTTTTCCGTTGTTCAATGCTTCCAGTAAGTCATTCTCATTCACTGCTCCACCGCGGGCGGTATTGACGATCATGGCTCCTTTTTTCATCTGCTCAAACTCACGTTTGCCGATGATAGGGGGAGCTCCTTTCGGGAATGGAACATGCAGCGTGATGAAGTCACTTTCTGCCAATAGTTTCTCAAAAGGCACACATTTCATGGTGAGCACGAGATTGGCATTGGTCAGGGTCTTGAAGAAATCGATTTCAATCTTCACATCTTCAGCACGGAGTTTGAAGGGCATAATATTCATGCCTAATCCGATACCCATACGAGCCACAGCTTGACCGATATTCCCGAAGCCGATGATGCCAAGTGTTTTTCCTTTCAGTTCGATTCCTGCCGAGTAGTTTTTCTTTAGTTCATTGAATCGTTCCTTTGTTTCGCTGCCCGGCATATTCCGGTTCGCATCATGCAAAAATCTCGACATGGTGAAAAGATGAGAGAATACCAGTTCCGCTACACTTTGGGAAGAAGCTTCGGGTGTATTGATCACCTTAAGGCCTTTTTCGCGGGCGTAAGCAACATCAATATTGTCCATGCCCACACCGGCACGACCGATGAGTTTCAGGCCGGGACAAGCATCAATGAGATCCTTTCTAACGGTAGTGGCACTACGAACAAGTATGCCATCAAAATTTTTAAGTTCAACAGGGAGATTTTCCTGCGCAATTTTATCGGTAACCACTTCGATACCGGCGGCTTCGAGAATGGCTTTGCCGGCTTTGTCGATGCCGTCGTTGGCGAGAATTTTAGGCATAGAGATGGATTATGCTGTTTTTAAAGCAAATTCTTTCATCACCTGCGTCATCACTTTCACGCTTTCCAGTGGAAGCGCGTTGTACATCGAAGCACGGAAACCACCAACAGAGCGGTGCCCTTTAATGCCGATGATACCAGCATCTTTCGCCATCTTCATGAAATCATCGTCGAGTTCAGGGTTATTCAACAGGAAGCAGGCATTCATAAATGAACGGTCTTCAACTTCACATGTCCCGCGGAACATCGGGTTGTTATCCACTTCTCCATAGAACAGATCCGCTTTTTCCTTGTTGATCTTTTCAATCGCAGACACACCACCAATTGACTTCAGCCACTCGAGGGTAGCCATACAAACGTAGATGGAGAAAACAGGAGGAGTATTGTACAGAGAATCACCGTCGATATGCGTCTGGTACTTCAGCATCGTTGGAACAACACGTTGTACTTCTTTCAGAATATCATTTTTAATGATCACCAGCGTTACACCGGCAGGACCCATATTTTTTTGAGCACCCGCATAGATAACATCGAACTTGGATACATCTACCGGACGAGAGAAAATATCACTCGACATATCGCAGATAACCGGAATCGGACTCTCCGGAAAACTTTTCATTTGTGTGCCATAGATCGTATTATTCGAAGTAATATGCAGATAATCGCAATCAGTAGGAATCGAATAACCTTTCGGAACGTAAGAGTAATTTTTATCTTTCGAAGAAGCAATCACATTCACTTCACCAAAAAGTTTTGCTTCTTTCAATGCTTTGTTCGCCCACACACCTGAATCCACATAAGCAGCCTTAGTATGCAGAAGATTCATAGGAATCATCGCAAACTGTGTACTCGCACCGCCTTGCAGGAAGAGGATAGAATAATTATCCGGAACACCCAATAACTCTTTCACCAATGACTTTGTCTGGACCATCACTGCATCAAAATCCTTGCTACGGTGGGAAATCTCCAGAATAGACATACCGATTCCATTCAATTCGAGGGCTGCAGCCGCCGATTTTTGCAAAGCTGATTCAGGAAGTACTCCCGGACCCGCACCGAAATTGTGTTTTCTCATGGTTATAGTGCTGATTATTAAGTTTTTTTGATAATTTGGAATGTAGGTCAAAGTAAACAGGAAATAATCAGAATTACAAGTATAAACGACTGAATTACTTAGAGGGTATAAACTAAACGGATACAAGTGTTTAACATACGGCTATTCGGAATCAGCTTCATTAGCTTTGCCCTGGGTTTAAACCCGCCGCGGCCGAGAAGTGGGCCAATGAGTCGGAAGTTTTTGTAGTCCCAGCTTTAGCATTTGCCCAGAGAATTGTGATCCGAAATCATCTTAAATTACATCCCCCCTCCCCAAAATAATCGAAACGGATACAAGTGTTTAGCATACGACTATTCAGAATCCGTTGTTTTAACTTTGCCCTGGGTTTAAACCCGCTGCGGCCGAGAAGTGGGCTGTTGTAAGGAGAGTTTCCGGGGCAAGTTTTTCGTATTCCAATCGGCCTTATTATACACTCCACCATCAAAATTTTTAACGATAAAAATCTAAACGGATACAAGTGTTTAACATACGACTATTCGGAGGCTTCGTCATTAACTTTGCCCTGGGTTTAAACCCGACGCGGCCGAGAAGTGGGCTGTTGTAAGGAATAGTTCCGAATGCAAGTTTTTAGCATCATATTCACTCTTGCACGGCGCTCTAACATCAAAATTTTCCAGCGATAAAAAACTAAACGGATACAAGTATTTAACATACGACTATTGGGAATCAGCTTCATTAACTTTGCCCTGGGTTTAAACCCGCCGCGGCCAAGAAGTGGGCGGTTGTAAGGAGAGTTTCTGGGGCCAGTTTTTCGTATCCCAATCGGCCTTATTATACACTCCACCATCAAAATTTCTAACGATAAAAAACTAAACGGATACAAGTATTTAACATTCGACTATTCGGAGGCTTCGTCATTAACTTTGCCCTGGGTTTAAACCCGCCGCGGCCGAGAAGTGGGCTGTTGTAAGGAATAGTTCCGAATGCAAGTTTTTAGCATCATATTCACTCTTGCACGGCGCTCTAACATCAAAATTTTCCAGCGATAAAAACTAAACGGATACAAGTATTTAACATACGACTATTGGGAATCAGCTTCATTAACTTTGCCCTGGGTTTAAACCCGCCGCGGCCAAGAAGTGAGATGTTAACTAGGAAGTTTTCTCAAACACAGAAAACTAAACGGATACAAGTATTTAACATACGACTATTGGGAATCAGCTTCATTAACTTTGCCCTGGGTTTAAACCCGCCGCAGCCAAGAAGTGAAATGATACCTAGGAAATTTTCTCACCCAAATAAGACTGAACGGATACAAGTATTTATCATTCAACAAATGGGAAGCCTGGATTTTACTTTAGGCCAAGTTATAATCTCAAAATAGTTGATTTTAAATTTTATGTCAATAGCAAAAGTGATCATTCATGCCGTTTGGGCTACTAAGAATCGTGCCCCATTAATTCATCCTGATTGGGAGGATATTCTTTTCCTGAATATGCAGGAGCAATTTGAAAAAATGGGATGTGAAGTCCTTATCATTAATGGTTTTCATGATCATGTCCATTGCTTGTTTTCAATGGGACGCAAACATTCAATTTCTGATATCATTAAACAAGTTAAAGGTGAAAGTTCGTTTTATATTAATTCATTAGCAATAACCGATTTTCATTTTTTGTGGCAGAGTGGTTATGCTGCTTTTTCTGTGAATGAAAAAAATTACAACCGTTTGTACAAGTATATCCTGAATCAAAAAGAGCATCATGAAAACAATAGTATGAATGAAATCTTCGAGCTACCCCCAGCGGATTCAGCTGTTATCAGTTGAAGAAATCTAGTTTCTGACGTCGATGTCTTTGATCAATTGCCATTGCCCTTTGTTGAATTTGAGTCCGTCGTAGCTGAGGTCGGGGCCGTAGAGCTGGTACATTCCTTTTGCTTCGGGGCGTGGGTCGGAGGAGGCTAGGTGATCCATTACGATCATTTTCATGCTTTCATTGTACCGGAGACTCATCGTGGCTCTTGAATTGTATTCAAAAAGGAGTCGTGTACGGGCTTTTCCTCCGGCTTTGATTACAGGTGCGCCGAGACTAATTTTCGCCGGGGAGTATACAAGCGGTTCGGCAATTTTTCGAGTCGTATAGGCTGATTGTGGTGCCCAGCCAAGCAATAAGTAATGATCTTTCTTTTTGTACCGCTCGTGGTGAATGGTGTAGTAGATGCATCCATGCCAGGTGAGCGTATCGGTTTTGGCGAATTCCAGTTCTTCGTTTGAATAAGAATTGTTCATTTGCAGTTGTACGATCTTCCAGGCCGTTTTGCGCTCGCTGCGGAGGAGGAGATAACCGTAATAGCTGTATTTTGATCCTCGTTCCAGACTAAGCATCCATGTGATGGTTTTAACTTTCTCGTCGTCAGATTCGGCAATGGAGAGCCCTTTTATCTGATGAAAACTTAGTCGGCTTCCTGCATCAGTGCGCAGTGTACTGTCGAGTAAGGTCGATAAATCCAGATGTGCCTGCTGTCGGATGCTATCGTTGTTGCTTTTTAACAGACTATCTCCATACATCTGCAACCGCCCAACTACTTTAGTGAAAGCAAGGGTGTCGGATTGAGCAGACAGCTTTCCGCAGATACAAATCAATAGAAATAGAAGGAGACGATTCATTAGTGGTTGGTAACGCAAAGCTACACGAATGATTGTGTTTTCAGGGTTGTCGAAAATAGAAAAGGCTGCTCCTCAGTGGAAACAGCCTTTTCTTTATGTTGAAGCACCAATTATGAGTGCATTCTGTCTTTCTTTGCCATGAGGTCTTCCTTCGATTCACGGAAGTCTTCATCGTCAATGCAGCAGTCTACCGGACAAACGGCAGCGCATTGTGGCTCATCATGGAAACCAACACACTCAGTGCACTTGTCTGTCACGATGTAATAAGTATCCATAGATTTAGGGGCTTGAGCAGCATCCGCATCTACCGCGGTACCGTTCAGCATATTGAACGAACCTTTCACAGATGTTCCATCGGAGAAGCGCCACTCGGCACCACCTTCATAAATTGCATTGTTTGGGCACTCGGGCTCACAGGCTCCGCAGTTGATACATTCGTCAGTTATCTTAATTGCCATAGCGATAAGGTTTAAAGCAATAATTTTGCTTCGTTTGAACACAAAAATAAACACAAAAGTTTCACTTAGATTAAAACAGGAGAGTTTGCATGAAGTTTAACGAACGTTTGGAGGGGCTGATCCGCTGGGGTAATGCAGTTCAGGCTTTGATTGAGGAATGGGAGAGTCAGCCCGATGCTGAAGGTAACCCATTGAAAAACATTGTACAACAAGCTCACAGGGCAAATGCCTGGTTTCTGCCGGAAAATTCCCTTCGGGCGGTGAAATCGGTGGCGAAATGGCTCGATCGGGAGGAAATTACTTCCTGGACGTCGGCTTATCCGGTTTTAAAAAACGATGTAACTACCGTAAAATCAATAGGTATTGTGATGGCGGGGAACATTCCGGCGGTGGGTTTTCACGACTTACTTTGCGTGCTGGTGTCGGGAAATAAGGCGGTGTTGAAACTTTCTTCTACTGATCAATTGTTGATTCCGTTCCTGTTGGATGTATTATTTGATGTGGCTCAGGAGTTTAAGTCGTTTGTTCAGATTAGTTATAAATTAACGGATATAGATGCCGTTATAGCCACCGGAAGCAATAATTCGGCGCGTTACTTCGAATATTATTTCGGAAAATACCCACATATCATCCGGAAGAACCGCAATTCAGTGGCAGTGTTGCGGGGCAAGGAAACGGAGGAGGATTTTCTGGCTTTGGGCGATGATATCTTCAGTTACTTCGGTTTGGGTTGTCGAAATGTGTCGAAGCTGTATGTTCCGCCGGGGTATGATTTCGGCGATTTTTTCCGTGCGATTGAGGTGTATGGTGCGCGGATGATGGATCATAATAAGTACATGAATAATTACGATTATCATCGTGCTCTGTTTCTGCTGAACAGCGATAAATTTCTGACAAATAATTTCCTGATGATCCGGCAAAGTGCGGCCTTGGCTACTCCGGTTTCTGTGTTAAATTATGAGGTTTATCGGGATGAATCTCACTTGCAGGAGATGTTGTCTGCAGAGGCTGAAAATATCCAGTGTGTGATGGGAAAGAAGGAATTGCCGTTCGGTTCTTCTCAGGTACCTGCTGCGGGCGATTATGCGGATCGGGTGGATACGCTGGCTTTTATTCTCTCGGTGTAAGGAAAGATTCTTCGCTTTCGGGAGAGATTAATCTCTGTCGTAAGCGCCGATGTCGGGGTTGACTCCGCCGTTGGGTCGTGGATTACCAAGCAGGTCGAGACTCATGGTTGGAGTGGCTCCGGAAATGATGTAGTTGAGATTGCCTTTTTCCCTTGCGAAGGAGAGCGTGTCAAGTCTAAGGTCAAGGTCAAACTCATCCTTGAACTGAGGATCATTATTTCGGAAAATATTGTCGAAATGTGCGGGGTCGCTGGTGGGAGTGTTTTGGTCGGCTTTGATGATGCAGTAACTGAATTTATGTTCTGCTGCTGCTCCTGATTTGAAATCTAATTCCAATTCATTGTCGATGTTGCCGTAAATTATACAGTTGAAGAAATTGGCTTTGTCCAGGGCAATGGGTACGATCGTGTTGGGCGCTTCAACTCCATAGTTGTTAAGATAGATGGATGGTGTGCTGCGTTGGCCGGAATTCCAGTAATTGCCGAATGTGCAATGGGTGAATTCATATTCTCCGCCGAGTGTGAATCTGGCAGCGAATAATCCACAGTTGGT
>JAGOJO010000001.1 GCA_017995075.1 Bacteroidia bacterium
CGCATTTGCTCCTTCGAAAACAATACTGCAGCTTTTGGATCCCAGAATGTACAATGAATCAACAAATCACAGAAGCTGGCGAATGAATTGTTCGAGGCAAAATGACAATCAAATTTCTCCGGATGCTGATAGAAGTCCTGATTGCTATAGACAGTTCCATCTTTTCTGCGATAGTAATCCTCCGAATGCAATTGCACATACACTGCTTCACGGAAAGAATAATTCAGGAACTCATAAGTTGTCACTTTACGCAAACCAAGTACACCCAGAACTTCCAATGCACCATTCGCAACACGTCCGCCACCCGTTACAACAATTTTAATATTTGGAAGATTGATTCGCTCCAACTCTTTGAACATCTCTTTTTTATCATGGCAGAGATGAGCTGGTTTGATTTCAAAAAGTCCGTATTTCATTCCATATGCCATAATCCCATTGTAAGCACCAACGAGTCCGGCATAACGGCCAAATCCAATTACACGATGTCCCAAATTATCTACGAGACATTCATAATCGATTAACTGAATTTTATTTTCTATGACCGCCTTCAATAACTTCTTGTTGTGCGGTTGTTTTTTGATGGTATGAGAGAAGAAAAGATATTTTTTTCCGGGAATCATACACTCTACAGGAACTTCCTTCACACCCATCAGCACATCACAATCACCAAGATCTTCCTGCAATAAAATACCATGCTTCCGATACTCTTCGTTAGTATAACATCGAAAATCACTCGGTTGAACAGCAATTTGTAATCCGGGATGCTCTTCCAATAAATATTTACATTGAACCGGTGTAAATGGAACTCGCTTGTCGTGAGGAACTTTCTCTTCTCTGATGATGCCAATTTTCATAGGCGGCAAAGGTAATGAAATACCTGCCTTTCCTCCTAGAAAAACCGCATTAAAGTGCTATAAACCTGTCAATTATCTGCCTTAGGATTTGATACCTCTGCGATTAAGTTCCTTTTGGAAGCGGCGGGCATTGAGCAGATGCTGATCGTATGATTTAGCAAATGAATGATACCCGGAAAAATCCTCCCGTGCACAAAAAAAGAGAAACTCGTGATGCGAATAATTCAAGACAGCATCAATGGAAGAAATTGAAGGCATACATATAGGTCCCGGAGGAAAGCCTGAATACATGTATGTATTGTACGGCGAATCAATTTCTTTATGCTCATTCAATACTCTTCGAATAGTAAAATCTCCTGCGGCATATACAAGAGTTGGATCTGCTTCCAGTTTCCATCCCTTCAGATACCTGTTCATATACACGCCTGCAATTGTTGGCCGTTCGTCTTTTTTCCTCGACTCCTGTTCTACAATGCTGGCCAATACACTCACCTGCACCTGCGACAATCCGATACGTATTGCCTTTTCTTTGCGATTGCTGTTCCAGAATTTTTTATACTCAGTTGCCATACGCTCATAAAATTCTTCAGCAGAAGTATTCCAGAAAAACTCATAGGTATTTGGTATTAAAATACTCAAACTACTTTCTTTCGTGAATCCGTACTTCTGCTGGAATGATTCATCCCGAAGTAAAAAAATGATCGACGCGGAATCTGCTTCAATCTTCCCTCCTACTACACCAGCCAGTTCTTCTGCAGTACGGATATTACTAAACGTAAGTTTAACAGGAGTTTGTTTTCCCGAACGCAAAAGTGAGATCAACTCACGATTATTCATTCCTTTTCGAATCTGGTATTTACCCGGCTTTACATTTGAAGTATATTTCATTTGCTCGGCTACCCATTGAAAGGATGCACTATTCCGCAGCAATCCATCTTTATCCAAAATCCGCATCACATCTACAAAGGAAGATCCGGTTGGTATATAAACAAACTTCGTATCTGATTTTGTGAGATGCACATTGGGTGAAAACACTTTATTATAAAAAGACCATACCGTCAATCCGGCCGATAATATAATCACTGCGCCAAAAGCGATCAGTAGTCGTTTGAATCCAGGGCTCATCTTTTTACCTTTCTTCTTTGCCATCAGATTGTATTTAGTTTGCTCAGCGCTTGTTTCGCCTGAACATTATCCGGATTAATTTTTAGAATTTTCATTACCAGCTTCCTTGCTTCACCGGTATTGCCTTCAACGAGAAATACAGCCGCTTTATTGAGTAACCCTTGCTCATAATCCGGATCCAGCTTCAACGATTTATCAATTAATTGGTGCGCAGCTAAAGTATTCCTGTCCCTCAACAATACCAGATAACCATGATTACTCCATGCAGGAGCAAACTCCGGATGTTCTTTGTTGATCTGCGCATAGAGTTTCGCTGCTTCATTCAGCTGTTGATGTTCTGCGAGATCACCTGCATATTTATTTGCAAACTCCGCATGTAAGGGTGCCAGTTCATAAGCCCTTTTAAACCATTGACCGGCTGCCGGACTTTCATTACTTCTCTTCAACAATTCAGCGATCCGATAGGCTGTCCATGCATCCTTATTATCATAACTTTTGGAGACCACAATATTCATCGCATCTGGAACACTACGCAAGTATTTTTGCAAAGTAAGGACATCATTTCGCAGATAGGCTATATGCACCAATGCGCTGAAGTTTGTCCGGATATCAGATGCAGATTTATCCGAAAGAAGTTGCATTGCAGAATCGAGTAAGCTAATTTCAAATCCAAATTTTTCTACGTACTGAATAAAAGCCTGTGCTTTTGTTTTATTGTCAACAGTTGGATTATTTATGCAATTAATCCCTAAAAATTTCTTGAGTCCTTCTTTAGTAATTGACGGACGATGCAACCCGATTCGGTGATCATGCACACTTACGTGAGGAATATCGGTGGTACTGTTAGAAGGCATATGACAACTCACACAGTTATCATTTGCCTTTTTCTTTATCAGTGGATCAGCTGAACAAACTACCTGCGTAGTACCGGAATGACAATTTCTACAAGCCGCATTGAACTGATCTTTTCCGCTAACTTTTACTGATACATGAGGATTATGGCAAGTAATACAAGTAAGTCCGTTTTTATACGGTTTCAATCCTGCTTCCTTCGGACTCATCGAACGAATTTTCGTATCCGTACTCACAAAACACTTACTCATCTTTAATCTTTCAGCATGTGAAGCCATGATATGCGCATTCTCACTATTGCTGTAAATTGGCATAAACACATTCATCACCTCCGACAATTTCATGCCTGGTTTAAAGTCAAAGAAAGATTTGCCATCGCGCAAAACGGCATTTCCCTGAATATGACAGCGCTGACAAACATCAAATTGCATATCAATAGGCAATTTAGAAGGATTCACAATCGAATAGTCAATCTGCAGAGCAGTATCAATGAGTATACCTTGTGATTTCTCTGCAACGTGAATACTTCCCGGACCATGACAACGTTCGCAGTCAATACCATTCTTCACTGCTGAAAATTTATTCTCCGAACCCTGCACAAATTCCGGATAACCATTATGACAGGACATACACTCTAATCCTATTAGCCGATTAAATCTGCTATTATCACCGTTTTCAAATCCAGGAGGAAGGTCCCACTTCCCTTTCTGTGTATAATACGTCAATGGAGCCTGAAAGAGATAACCATTACTCTCCCACATATGCGAATTCGTATGCTGCCCTGAACCAACAATGTACTTCACCTGCTCCTCACGAAGATGTACTGTATCCTTCCCTTCGAGTCTGAACTCGCGAAAGAATAATTTTTCCTCCTTCCAGTAAGGCTGATAATAATAATTCTTTTGCTTGTCGTAAACAGCAATGTGGTCATCATAATTTCCGGCGCTTTTCGTACGTGAGGCAGTATCAAATGACATCCCCATTCCTGTATGCATAAAAGTTTCGTGAACATTTACATGGCAGGATTTACAGGCATTCATACCGACATATTTGGCCGAATCAAGGAGTCCGGCATATGTAGTACGATTCAATGCAAGCTCACGGGGAGAAACAGTTTTAACTTCCTGGCAAAACCAATTAAACAACACAAACAACAAGAGAAAAAAAACGGTTCGCCGGTAACTCATATTAGGAGTTTTAGAGTATAGTACCAGGACGCACTAATTGTAAAACGGAAACATTATGCCATTTACCTTCATACACAATCCAGTCACGCATCACTCCGCATGTTCTGAATCCAACTTTTGAAAACAGGCGAAGGCTGGCTTCATTATCATTATCGATATGGCAATAAAGCTGATGTAAGTTCAACGTATTAAAACAATGTTTAACGAGGAGATTCAGCGCCTCAGCAGCATATCCTTTCCGGCGACTTTCTTTATCACCTATCAGAATTCCTACTCCGGCACGACGATGTTGCGCATCAAATTCAAATAAATCTATATACCCGATAGTTGCTCCCGGTTCCGTTGTTTCCACCACCAGCTCTATAGCCAGACGGAGTTGTTTTGCAGCATAGATATCCTGAGTTGCATTTGCATAATACTGCTCAAGAGTATATCGTGCATAAGGTGCCAACGTTCCACTCACCGGCCATATATCCGAATCATTCTCGTAGATCATCATCAGATCCACATCTTTCGGCTCAAGTGCTCTTAATAAAACACTATTTCCTCTGATCATATTTCTATAGTTCCCTTGTACACGAAAGTGGCAGGTCCTTCCAGCCAGATATCAGTAAATCTGTTGTCTTTATAGTTATACTTTATTTTCAATTGACCTCCGGGAGTAATGATTCCTGTAGAAGAACTACCTTCCGTTTTGTTTACATAAGCCATTGCAAGCGCTGCTGCAGTAACTCCAGTACCACAACTCAGGGTTTCTGCCTCTACCCCACGCTCATAAGTCCGAACAAACAACTCGGTACCACGTTGCTCTACAAAGTTAACATTGGTACCCTTTTCTCTGAATTCATCGTTGTAGCGGATCTTCCTTCCTTCCTCCTCTATGTTAAGGAGATCTGCATGTTCAGCGAAGCGAATATAATGAGGAGATCCCGTATTTAAAAACAAGTCCTTGCCTCTTTCTTCAACCTGTTGAACCTCTGCCATTTTCAGCGATACAGTCAAAGGATCAATAACCAAAGCCTCATGAGGACCATCACTTGCCATAAAACGGGTTTCTTTTCCGATATAACCCTGATCGAAAGCATACCGAACGATACAACGCCCCCCATTACCACACATTGAACCCGGGGCACCGTCGGCATTATAGTAAATCATTTCGAAGTCAAGTTCCGGATGTCGGCGGATAATCATTAATCCATCAGCTCCAACGCCGAAACGACGATCGCAAAGAAAGCCAACCTGATCATTCGAAAGAACCATAACATCATTCCATGCATCCACCATCACAAAATCGTTTCCGGTACCCTGATATTTCAGAAAGTTTAATTTCATGTTTTTGTCGATTACTAATTGCCTTTACGATCCAGTAAGGAACCGTTTCTTCGGTCGTAAATTTACCTAAAACAGGCAATATGGTACTAAAGAAAGTCGTACGCTCCTGAAAAACTTATTCTGCCTAGTATTTGTTGAGGCATTTAGAATTGCCGCTAAACAGGTAAACGGTTCGTTAAATGCTTGTTAAATTCATATTCGATTCATTAATGAGGAAATAATTTTGCCCTCGATACGTATTAATGATATCATCAAATAAAAAACAGATTATAAAAGGTATGGAAACGATTAAAAAAAGCGGAATAATGATTGCCCTGGCACTAACAGCCGGAATGGCCGGTGCAGGCATCTTTCACCAATTCATCAAAGATAGCTCGCCTTCGAATCTGGATGGATACTCCCACCGTACGCCGGCACGTCAAATCAATTTTGAAGGTCCTGTTTCGGCACCTGCAGATTTTACAATTGCCGCAGAAGGCACGGTACCAACAGTGGTTCACGTCACAACCACTTATGCCCGACAACAAGGCTATAATAGTCAGTTTTTCGACCCGTTTAATTTCTTCTGGGGCAATCCGACTCCACAACAAATGCCACAGCAGCAATCAACAGGTTCCGGAGTGATAATCTCCGCAGATGGTTATATCGTCACCAACAACCATGTAGTGGAAAACGCAGAAATGGTATCAGTGACACTCGATGATAAATCCACCTACACGGCCAAAGTGGTGGGTGTTGATCCCAGTACTGACCTCGCTCTTTTAAAAATTGAAGCAAAGGATCTGGCCTTTTCAACCTATGGAAACTCAGATGATGTGAAAGTGGGAGAATGGGTATTGGCAGTAGGAAATCCATTCAACCTGACTTCTACAGTAACAGCAGGAATTGTGAGTGCAAAAGCAAGAAACATACATATCCTCCCCGACCAGAAATTTCCGATCGAGTCCTTCATTCAAACAGATGCAGCCGTAAATCCCGGTAATTCAGGGGGAGCGCTGGTAAACACCAGAGGGGAATTGATTGGAATAAATGCTGCCATTGCTTCCAATACCGGTTCCTATTCCGGATATTCTTTTGCCATCCCTGTGAATATAGTAAAGAAGGTTGTAGACGATCTGGTAGAGTTTGGTACTGTGCAGAGAGGGTTCATTGGAGTCAGCATTCGGGAAGTTGATGCAGCACTTGCGAAAGAGAAAGAATTAAAAACGCTGAATGGAGTTTATGTAAATGGTCTCACTGATGGTGGAGCTGCAGAAGATGCCGGCATTAAAGAAGGCGACATTATTACATCTATCAACGGAGTAAACATCAAGACATCGCCTGAATTGCAAGAGCAGGTTGGACGATACCGCCCCGGTGATAAAATCGATGTAGCTGTAATCCGGAATAACACCACTAAAACAATCCCGGTAATTTTACGCAACAAAGAAGGCAACACAAAGGTCACCAGAAACGAAACCATCAGTTTACTCGGAGCGACACTCGAAATGGCACCGGAGAATGAATTAAGCAAATTAGGAGTTAGAAACGGAGTCAAGGTAAAAGAACTTCAGACCGGTAAGTTAAAAGCAGCCGGATTACGTGAAGGATTTATCATCACCTCAATTGACAACATGGAAGTTAAATCTGCCGGAGAAGTTACAGAATACCTTTCCAGCAAACGTGGTGGTGTATTGATTGAAGGTGTTTACCCCAACGGAATGAGAGCGTATTATGGTTTCGGCATGTAATTTGTAGAGACCAGAAAGATTTGTCAGGGCGCCCGTAAGCGCCCTTTTTTATTTTCATCAATTTACGTTTTGTAATGATTTTCTTCTAAATTTGTTAGACACAGAACCGCCATTTCAATTTTCAGCAGTGACTAAATCAGCCTATGCGTCAACTGAAAATTAGCAAATCGATCACCAACCGGGAGAGTGCTTCATTGGAGAAGTACTTAACAGACATTGGTAAAGAACCAATGATTCCGGCTGAAGAAGAAGTGCGTCTTGCACGACTTATTAAAGAAGGAGATGAATCAGCGTTAGACAAACTGACGCGTGCCAATCTGCGCTTTGTAGTATCTGTAGCCAAGCAGTATCAGAACCAGGGTCTCAGTTTACCGGACCTGATCAACGAAGGAAATCTCGGGCTCATCAAAGCAGCAAAACGCTTTGATGAAACACGGGGCTTTAAATTCATTTCCTATGCTGTATGGTGGATACGGCAGAGTATTTTACAAGCAATAGCTGAGCAATCAAGAATTGTACGACTACCTCTAAATCAGGTGGGATCGTTAAGCCGTATCAGCAAAGCATTCAGTAAGCTCGAACAGGAATTTGAACGAGAACCCTCCTATGAGGAAATCGCAGCAATTACCGATATACCGATTGATAAAATTGCAGATGCGTTAAGAATTTCCGGACGACATGTATCGATGGATGCACCCTTTGTACAAGGAGAAGAAAATACTTTACTTGACGTAATAGAAAATGTTGAATCGCCACGTGCTGATGTACAACTTATCAATGACTCACTGAGAAAAGAAATAGAACGATCACTCAGTACACTCTCTGATCGTGAGCGGGAAGTAATTAAACTATTCTTTGGCATAGGTCTCGGACATGGACTTACACTCGAAGAAATCGGCGCTAAATTTGATCTGACCAGGGAGCGTGTCCGACAGATAAAAGAAAAAGCTTTAAGACGACTCCGGCATAAGAACAAAAGCAGGATTCTCAAAAGTTACTTAGGAGAATAATTCCGTTCAATTGAGAATAGTTTTCTGTTTTAAACTAACATGAAAAAAGGGAACGCTGATCAAACTGATAACGCAGATTTGCGCGGATTTTATTTCAGATAAAGGTCCAGATATCCTCCGAAAATAAGAAAGGCCATCTCCATTTAGAGACGGCCTTTTTTTTAAATATCAATTTATCCTAGTAATAAGTCAAACGGATTACGTCTGATAAATACTTCGCAAAACGAATTACCTGACGGCTATAACCATATTCGTTATCGTACCAAACATACAATACAACACTACGTTTATCTTTAGAAACAATCGTAGCAGGAGAATCGACGATAGAAGCACATGGATTTCCGATCAGATCAGAAGACACCAATTCGTTCGAACTTGAATACTGAATCTGCTCAACCAGGTCGCCACGTAAAGCACCATCTTTCAGAATCTCATTCACCTCATCCTTGGTCATATCTTTCTTAAGTGTAAGATTCAGAATAGCCAGGGAAACATCAGGAGTTGGGACACGAACAGCATTACCGGTCAACTTGCCTTCCAGTACAGGAAGTACTTTCGCAACCGCTTTATCTGCGCCGGTCTCTGTAATTACCATATTCATTGCAGCAGAACGACCACGGCGATATTTGCTATGATAGTTATCGAGCAGATTCTGGTCATTTGTATAAGAGTGGATAGTTTCGATATGACCACGATCAATACCGATTGCTTTCTCCATCACAGCCAAAACCGGAACAATTGCATTGGTAGTACAAGAGGCTGCAGAAAAAATCTTTTCATTTTCAAGATGATTCTTTTCGTTTACACCGTATACTACGTTCGGAATATCACCCTTACCAGGAGCAGTCAACAATACTTTATCCACTCCTTTCGCCTTAAGGTGACGACTTAAACCATCCCGATCGCGGGAAACACCTGTATTATCGATCAACAAAGCATTAGAAATACCGAAAGAAGAATAATCAACATCTTCCGGATTTTTCGCATCGATCACATAGATGGTATGACCATTTACGATCAAAGCACTCTTCTCATTATCTTCAATCACAGTTCCCGGGAAAGGACCGTGTACAGAATCATTTCTTAACAATTCAGCACGCTTACTCAAATCGTCATCAGAACGTTTCCGAACAACGATAGCACGAAGACGTAACTGTTCTCCTTTACCAGCCTGCCCTACCAACTCACGGGCAAGAATACGACCGATACGACCAAAACCATACAGAATCACATCGCGAGGAACCATCTTGCGACGGTCAGCACCTATAAATGTACCGATTTTACTTTCGAGGAATTTCTTTGGGTCATTTCCGAAGTTACTCTTCTCACCCAACCACTCAGCTGTTAACTTTCCGATATCCAGACGAGAAGGTGCCAGATCAAGATCGTTCAGGGTACGAGCGATTTCAAGCGTATCCATCACAGTAATCGGCTTCTTCACAATGTCGTTCGCATATTGGTGCAGATTCAGAATCTGACTCGCACTGCGATCAACCAACTGATTACGGAAAATAATAAGTTCCACTGAACGGTTAAACCATAAACCACCTGTAATGTGGATCAGCTCAATGGCTGCTTTTTCGAGTTCAATCCAGTCGCCAAGCTGACGCTCATACGTGTTCTGCCCGGCGGGATTTTGAGTTGCTGTAGACATAGTGATAATCTGTTTAGAAGGCGCAAAGATACTTTCATGCCGGAGTTAAAGAAAGGAATTTTATGGTAAAAGCCACCAACAATGGGGTCAAAAATGTTAATAAGTAGAGGAACGGGAAATTCAACCAGCTCGAGCATGCAAAATTCTGAATTATTGATCTGTTAAGTTCAACGACTCCACTTATTGCTTAAGCCAACCACTAAATCGAACTCGCAAAACCAAAACAGATTGTTTGTCAGCTACTTAACACAAATAAAAAAGGCGGACTCATTGCTGAATCCGCCTCGGGTGAATGAGGGGTCTCGAACCCCCGACCTCCAGTGCCACAAACTAGCGCTCTAACCAACTGAGCTACATCCACCATTTTGGGACTGCAAATTTAATACATCCTGAATTGATCCCAAAATGAAAACTAAAATTATCTACACAACGTTATCATCAGCCGGATTAAACATAGAACCATAAATTTGCAGGATGCAGGAGAAAATTGTTTTAAACGTTAGTGGAATGACCTGCTCCAGTTGTGCCCAAGGAATTCATAAGCACCTGGCCAAAAAGGGCTTTGAAGAAATTCAGGTGAATTTTGAAGGTGGCGAAGTTGAATTCGTTTTACCGGAAAACACATCTACAGAAAAAGCTATTCGTGAAATAAATAGTCTGGGTTATTCGGCCTCTAATAAAGGAGAAGAAGTAAAATCGAGCAAATTGCAGCAGGTGTTGCAAAATCCTACTCTTCGTTTTCTGATTTGTTGCCTGTTCACGATACCACTCCTGGCACATATGTTTGTGGACTACCCACTACTTCATCTTCCATCTTTTCAATTTATTCTCTCCACACCGGTATTTCTCATTGGGATGTTCCATTTTGGAAGAAGCGCCTGGGGTTCTGTAAAAACCGGAAGTCCCAACATGGATGTATTAATCACCATGGGATCCGGATCTGCATATCTCTACTCAATTGCCGGCTGGATCATTTACGGAAGGACTGAAAATGTAATGCAGTATATGTTCTTCGAAACGACTGCCACCATCATCACCTTATTATTATTGGGCAACCTGATAGAAAGAAGCACACTGAAGCGCACACAGTCTTCTCTCGAGTTTCTTACAAGAATACAGCCACAGACAGCAAGAAAAATTGATCAGGCAATGACCCCGGAAGAAACCACCCGGGAGATACCGGCAGAGCATTTACATGTCCATGATTTTGTATTGGTAAATACAGGAGAGAAAATTCCAGCTGACGGACTCATTTATGAAGGACAAGCCACCATCGACGAATCCATGATGACAGGTGAAAGTTTACCGTCAGAGAAGAAAATTAACGATCAGGTTTTAAGTGGTACAATCCTTAAAAGTGGTCATTTAAAAATGATTGTACAACAAACTTCCGGGAATACGGTGCTGGGGAAAATGATCGACACGGTCAGGAAATCAGCATTGGTAAAACCGGAGATCCAGCGAATAGGCGATAAAGTCAGTTCCTGGTTTGTTCCCGTTGTTATTGTATTCGCAATAATTACCTTCTGCTACTCCTTACTTATCATCGACCTGCCTATGCGTGATGCCATGTTACGCTCAATAGCAGTACTGGTCATTTCCTGTCCCTGCGCTATGGGTCTCGCAACACCAACCGCAGTAGCAGTCGGGATTGGCCGCTCAGCCAGGAATGGCATTTTGATTAAAGGTGGAGATACACTTGAAAGATTTAGTCAGATCAATACGATTGTATTTGACAAAACAGGAACATTGAGTCAAGGGAATATTACACTTACCAAATGGCATTTTCACCAAGATGAACTGCTGGCACAATATCTCACAAGTACCCTGGAACAATACTCCACTCACCCATACGCTGCAGTATTGGCCAATGCATATCAACAGATAAAATCACCAACCGCCATCTCCTTTAAAGAGATCAAGGAAGTTCACGGCGGAGGTGTTATGGCCGTTGACAAAGACGGAACCCGATACAAAATCGGCTCCACTACCTTCACTGGAATAAACAACAGTGAAAATATCTATCAGGTTTTTTTAACTAAAAATGAAGAACTATTAGCCTCTTTTGGTTTCGAAGACCAACTACGTGTTGAAGCAAAAGAAACTGTACAGTATTTTAAACAATCAGGAATAAAAACTGTTCTTCTGAGTGGCGACAGGAATACAGCATGCAAATCGGCAGGAAAAGAACTGGATATCGATCAGGTATTTGGAGAGCAACTTCCCGATCAAAAAGCAGAAGTTATTCATCAACTTCAGCAATCAGGAAAAGTTGCCATGACCGGCGACGGAGTAAATGATGCTGCGGCACTGGCAATTGCAGATGTAGGGATTGCAGTCAGCAATGGCACACAAATCACCATGCAGACAGCAGAAATAGTACTCGTCGGCAAAAAAGATCTCATCTCACTTACCGGAGCACATCGATTATCAGTTGAAACCCTTCGCACTATAAAACAAAATTTATTCTGGGCCTTGATCTACAATGTAATTGCCATACCACTTGCTGCCACCGGATTTTTAAGTCCGATGATTGCTTCGTTATCTATGGCATTCTCCGATGTTGTAGTCATTGGAAATTCCTTACGCTTACACGTTAAAAAGCTACCCGGATTGAAGTGAAAAACGTAACTGAATTAATTGAAAGAATCGGAACAATCAGAGGACTACAGGTCTTCCAGGTTTTGCGATTTGCATCATTTTTCCTCACCGGGATTCTGCTATCAAAATCTTTTCTGACAGTCAGTGAAATAGGAAGTTTTGAAAACGTGCTGTTTATTTCAGGAGCTGTAAGTTTCTTTTGGATATCCGGTATGCTAAATGCATTACTGGGTAAGTTTCACCAATCATCCACACCCGACACTGGCTTACTTTTTAATACCGCCGCCATCATCTACTCCTTCAATTCCTTTCTGGTAATTGTAATGTTGATTTTCCAGGATTTCTTCAGATCACTCATGCCTGTCAGTGAAACGGACTATTACCCTGCACTTTTATTATACATCTTTTTCAACAATCCTACTTTTATTAATGAATATGTGCTGCTATTACGAAACAAGCCTTTGCATCTTGTTATATATGGCGTTTCCACATTCGTTGTACAATTGATTTCTGTCATACTTCCACTATATATCACAGGAGAATTAATGTATAGTTTTTACGGGCTGATTGTATTTGCCATCCTAAAGAACTTCGTTTTAATCTATCAGCTCCGGCAAACAGGAAAAAGCACTTTGCAAATTTCCCAATGGCCCGAAATTTTCTTTCAGGCCGCACCACTTATGTTCAGTCTTCTCATTGCAGGATCAGCAGAATATATTGATGGCTTCTTGATAAGCACTCATTTTGGTACCGATGCCTTTGCTGTATTCCGATATGGCGCCAAAGAATTACCTGTATCACTTCTTATGGCCAATGCACTAAGCATGGCGATTGTACCCAAACTGGCTGCCGACGGTATAGGAGAAAACAGCCTCGGACTTCTCCGCAAAGAAACCACCCGATTAATGCATTTGCTTTTCCCCCTCACATTAATTTTACTAGCCACAAGTCACTACTTATACCCAATTGTATTCCGTCCGGAATTCAGTATTTCTGCCGATGTTTTTAATGTGTACTTGTTGCTCGTCATCAGCCGAATGTTATTTCCACAATCAATTATCATGGCCGCAAATCAGACCGGCATCATCTTCAAAACCTCCCTCATTGAAATTTTCACCAATGTCACTGCCAGCTATCTGCTCATGTTGAAATTTGGAATAATGGGTGTTGCCTACGGTACCGTTATAGCATTCCTGACAGAAAAAATCATTCTTTTACTCTACTGCCACCGGGTTTTAAAAATTTCACCTCAACGATTCTTAGTTTTAAGAACCTGGGGTATTTACACCATTTTGTTAATAACCGTATATTATATAACTTTAAAAATCAGACACTTATAACTACATTACCATAGTATTGAAGTATTTAATAACAGTCCATAGACTTTTTCAACAAAAAATCGTGAAAAACCAAGCCATGAAATCTCTATAGAATTCATCTCTTGGATTGAGAAAAAAAATATATTTGTAACCCTATTGTAAAATACCCTACGAATGAAAGGGTGGGAACTTAAACTATTCCTACCTTTACAAATACCAAATCAATTCTTAAAACATAATTAAACCAAATTTCAAATGATGAAAAAAATACACATCCTTCAGGGAAGTAGCATTAGCAAAATGTTCCTTCTTACTGCTACGGCATGCCTCTTAGTAGGTGGTGTAGACGCACAATCGCGTTTAAAAGCCCCTGGTAAAGTGGTTAAAGCTGAAAAAGCAAAAGTTGTTGTTGAACCAGTTGGTCCGGTAGCTACCGGTACTGCAAAAGTACAGCCAGGTTCAGTTCGTAGCAACAAAGTAGTAAACGGTAAAGTAATGGTTGCTGCTAAGACAGACATCGCTACTTCCGGAAACATCTACGGTTCATTGGTATCAGAAGGAACACTTGCTGATTACAATGGTGCTGTAAACGTATTGTCTTACTCAAACCGTAAGTCAATTGGTGTTGTACCTCCTGTGAGCAACAGTGGTATCGTTCAAACTTATTTCAGTTATGACAAAGGTGCTACCTGGGATACCAACCTGGTATGTACATCAAATTCTGCTCCGGTAAACCGTTACCCAAATGGTATCGTTGCGAACCCTCCGGGAAACACAACAGCTAATCAGGCTTATGCAGTAGTTGCTGCTCCATTGCTCGATGGTTCTTTGTGGGATGGTGGTACATTTGCTTCTATCCGTCTTGATGGACAGAATGCTTCACAATTAAACATTCAGAATGCATCTGCTACTGTAACTCAGTGGATGCCACGTATCGGAATGTGCTCTGGTACTAACGGAAACGTTTATGTACTCGGAAACAATTACGATTACAACGCGACTGCTCCTGTATTCAATGGTGCAGTTATCAACCGTGGTGTTTGGGATGGTGCAAACAACAACTACACCTGGTCACAAACTAATATCTATCATGCGTTCAGTCAGGATCCTGCTGATGGTTCACAAAACATTTCTTCATTAGGTCACGTAGCATTCTCTGCTGATGGTCAAACTGGTTATGTTATGTTCATCGGTCGTGATTCAATCGACGATCACCTGTCTCCTATGCCTATCATCTACCGTTCAACTGATGCTGGTGCAACCTGGTCATTGTATTACAATGGTGACTTCTCTCCATTGTTCGCTGGTTTCTTCCCAGCAAACCCTAATGGTGTTGAGCGTCCTTTCTGGTACACTCGTAACAGCACTGATATTCAAGTTGATGCTTATGGTAAACTCCACATCTTCTCTGAAATCGGTAATGCATCAAGCAATGACCCTGACTCATTAAACTACCTGAATGCATTCGGAACATTCTTCGATGTTTACGAAACAGCTGGTGGACAGTGGAATGCAATTTGGGTTGGAACAGGTCTTACTGAGCCTGATCGTATCGTTGCTCCAGCAACTACAAACACTTTCGGATGGGCTGTAGATTTCGATGCTCGTCTGCAAATGGCTCGTTCAGCTGATGGAACTAAAATGGCTTACATGTGGATGGATACCGACACTCTGCTCGGAACATTGAACCTCTACCCTGATCTTAAAGGTGCTGCTGCTGACTTCGCTAATGGCCTTTATACTGATGAAGTAAACTTCACTCAAGGTGGTGCTTACGATGCTAACAACTACTTCATGTGTGTTGCTGGTGAAGGTTGGGATAACTCAGGTAACTTCGTTGTTCCTGTTATGACAAGCCGTCCTTTGAACTCAGGTGGTCTTGACACTAACCCATGGATGCATGAGTGGGTAGGCGGAATCGAATTCGACGCTGCTGCATATGTAAACGCAATCACTGTTGGTGTGAATGAATTACCAATCAATGCTAACACTATCTCTGTATTCCCTAACCCAACTGCGAACGTTTCTAACCTCGTTATCGATCTTAAATCAAATGCTAACGTAAACGTTAACATCGTGAATGGTATCGGACAAGTTGTTAAATCATTCGACTTCGGTTTCGCAACTGCAGGTAGCAACAGCTTCTCAATGGATCTTTCTACTCTTTCTACCGGCATCTACGTAATCCAGATGAACATCGGTGGCGAAGTAGCTACACGTGTACTGAGCATCCAGAAGTAATTCTGAGATCAGTCTCCATAAAAAAACAGCCATCCGAAAGGGTGGCTGTTTTTTTTTATGTCCTAAACTATAAGTAGTCGAATAACTCTGTCGGGAAGAACTTTGTATTTTATTTTAAATCAAAGAGTGAATCCACTCCCGGATAACGCTCTACATTAAATCCTTCTGCGTACTTAAAGCCTGCCTGTCGACCGAATTCAATTGCACGACCGTATAAAAATTCCAAAAACTCTTTTGAAGAAATAGCAGTATCAGGTTCACTGGAGGATGGATTATAAAATTGCGTTTTAAATGCCAATACAGCCAACATTTTCGTTTCCATAAACTCACTTATATCCACAACAAAATCCGGGCTCTGATACCGATCCTGAACGTACCGATATACAACTTTGGGCCGCCAGGCTTCTTGTTTTACATCGTCCCAATAGGTCTCTATGCGATGAAGTCCGCTAAGAAAACAGGCAATCGACACTAAATCACCTCCCTTTTTATGATCCGGATGCCGATCATCAATCGCATTACAAATCACCATCTCCGGCCGATAATTCCGGATATAGGATACCAACGCCATCTGATGCGCTTCATCATTGACGAAAAAACCGTCCTTGAAACACATGTTCGCCCTGAATTCAACGCCAAGTATTCCGGCAGAATCGGCAGCTTCCCGATCACGGTCATCGGCAGTTCCCCTTGTTCCTAACTCTCCTCTGGTCAAGTCGATAATACCCACTTTTTTCCCTTTAGAGATTTCTTTCAGGATGGTCCCTCCTGCTCCTAATTCAATATCATCAGGATGTGCACCAAATGCCAATAAGTCGATTTTCATAGCCCATCAAAAATAACATATCCTTTGCCTTCAAAAAAACACGATTTTTGCACAAATGGCCTTCTCCTTAAGTCAGTACCGAAAACTGGTACAACATGAATTCAGACTAGAGATGAAGAACAAACAGGCACTCACCAGCCTCTTTGTTTATTCACTGGCTTCCATTTATATATCCTACCTGAGTTACCGTCAACAATTGGATCCGGTCACCTGGAATGCTCTTTTCTGGATTATCATGCTTTTTGCCGCAACTAATGCAATTGCCAGAAGTTTTTTGCAAGAAAGTCGTGGTTTACAGTTGTTTAACTACATATTACTAGACCCATCTAATGTCATTTTAGCGAAAACAACCTATAATATTTTGCTACTCGCCTTTTTGGGATTTGTTAATCTGATCGCCTTTTCCTTGTTTTTCGAGTTACCAATTATTGACTTATCACAGTTCCTTCTGGGACTGTTGCTCGGAAGCTTTGGCCTCTCCGCGGTGTTGACCCTGGTATCAGGAATCGTTGCCAGGGCACAAAGCAATGCAGCACTAGTAGCGATTCTGGGCTTTCCATTACTCTTCCCGTTGCTGATAACCATTATCAAAGTGAGTCAAAATGCCATTGAAGGCGCCAGTTGGGCATCTAATCAGCCCTATTGGATAGTGCTTTTTGCCGTAAACAGTATCATTGTTACACTCTCCTTTCTACTCTTTCCCTACCTTTGGCGGGAATAAAATTACCCCTCTTGAAAAAGTCAATCGCTCATTCCGGCTGGTGGAAATTCCTGGCAATCGGTCTGCTTGTTTATACGTACATCATGGGCTTTAAAGGAACAGTTCCTGAAATGCCCATATTACATGAAACCATTCGTAACCTCTATTTCCATGTTACGATGTGGATGGCTATGCTCGTTTTAATGTTTTGTAATGCTGTTTACAGTATTAAATATCTGGGCAGCTCCAACCGGTACCACGATAATGTAGCTGAAGAATGTGCCCGCACTGCTATGGTATTTGCATTGGCCGGGTTGATAACCGGTATGATATGGGCCAACTTTACCTGGGGCGCACCTTGGGTAAACGATCCACAATTAAATGGAACTGCAGCCAGCATGTTGATATATGCAGCTTATTTCATTTTGCGAAATGCCATACAGGATGATAATAAAAAAGCCAGATTAGCAGCTGTCTATAGTATTTTTGCATTTGTCATGATGTTCGTCTTCATTATGGTTCTACCTAAAATGAACGACTCGCTGCATCCAGGCAAAGGAGGAAATCCAGGGTTTAATAAATATGACCTCGACTCCAATATGCGCATGGTGTTTTATCCGGCAGTAATCGGATGGACCTTACTTGGTGTATGGATGATGAGTCTCAGAGTTCGAATTAAAAAAATTGAAATAGCACAAAATGATTAATCGACTGAAAACAATTCTTCTCTTCTGTAGTTTGATATTTATCACGCTCTCTGCTACTGCTCAGGATACAGGAGCTGCAGATATGATGCGATCAGAAGGGAAGATAAATGTTGTAATTGTGATTGCAGCATTGGTATTGGTATTCATGGGTGTATACATGTTCAGCATTGATAAAAAAGTCAGTAAATTAGAGAAGAACGCAAAACAGTAATTACTATTAATACTCCATTACGATGAAAAAAATACACATTATAGCCATAGTCGTGATTGCGGTTGCACTTGCAGTAATTGTAAGTACCATTAGTAATTCAAGTACCTATGCTCCCTTCCGAACGGCGATAGAGAATGAGGGCAAAACATTTCACGTTGTAGGGAAAGTTAATTTGCAAAAAGACTTCATCTATAATCCTGAAGTAAATGCCAACCTTTTTGGATTTTATCTTGTAGACAATGAAGGTGTAGAAAAACTGGTAATGTATAATGGCACCAAGCCACAGGACTTTGAACGATCAGAGCAAATTGTGGTTGTTGGAAAAATGAACGGCAGTGATTTTCACGCCAATCAACTCCTGATGAAATGTCCATCAAAGTACAACGGCAATCAGCAGGATCAAATGAAAGCAGTGAGCAACGGCTGATTCAATCCCAACACGAGTACCTTTTCAGCATTAAAGTAAAAGCGCATACGGCGCAGAGAACCAAACTATGGAAATTCAATATCAGGGAGAACACTTAGGATACGGCCAGTTCGGAAATATCATGGTGATTCTATCCTTCAGTGCTGCGTTATTATCTGCATTGTCGTATCTATTTGCGGTGATTCGAAAAAATGATGACCCTTCTGCCTGGATAAAACTCGCACGAACCAGCTTCACACTTCATGCTTCCGGTACTATTGGTATTGTTATCCTGCTTTACTATCTCATTCACGGACACTTTTTTGAGTACTACTATATCTGGCAACACTCAAACACGGTACTGCCTATAAAATATATGTGGGCTTGTTTATGGGAAGGACAGGAAGGTAGTTTTCTTATTTGGTCTTTCTGGCATGTTGTTTTATCCTTCTTTATCATCCATAAAGCGAAACATTGGGAAGCACCTGTCATGTTTTCTGTAATGACAATACAGACATTTCTCGCATCAATGTTGCTTGGACTAGAGATCAGCGGAATTAAAATCGGATCCAATCCGTTCATTCTGCTTAGAGATCATCCTGACTTTGCCAATCTGCCGTTTATTCAGATGGGTGATTATCTCTCGAAAATAAAAGACGGAAGAGGATTAAATCCATTGCTTCAGAACTATTGGATGGTAATACACCCTCCTACACTATTTCTTGGATTCGCAGCAACCGCTATTCCATTTGCCTATGCTATTGGCGGACTCATTAGCGGAAAAGTGCGGGAATGGGTACAACCTTCATTACCCTGGATATACTTCGGCGTAATGATTTTAGGAACCGGAATTCTGATGGGAGGAGCCTGGGCTTATGAGTCATTAAGCTTTGGTGGATTCTGGGCCTGGGATCCGGTAGAAAATGCGAGCCTTGTCCCCTGGTTAACGCTTGTTGGTGCAGCACACGTTTTATTGGTTTACAGAAAGAAGAACACTTCCTTGCTCAGCAGTTATATCCTCGTTATTACGACTTTCCTGCTGGTCTTGTATTCTACTTTTCTTACCCGAAGCGGTATCCTCGGAGATACATCCGTTCATGCATTCACCGATTTAGGAATGCGGGGGCAATTGATCTTATATATGGCCTTCTTCGTTGTTCTTTCGGTCATTCTACTCATTGCAAAAAGAAAGTCCATCAGCAATCCCGAAAACACGCCTGAAGATCATATCAGCAGCAGAGAATTCTGGATGTTCATGGGAATGCTCATCCTTGTAATTTCAGCTGTACAGATAACTATCACCACCTCCATCCCTGTAATCAATAAAGTTTTCGGAACGAAGATGGCACCACCGGCAGATGCTATTGACTTTTATAATTCATGGCAAGTTCCATTGGCGGTAGTGATCGCATTACTCATGGCGATATCCCAATTTGCAAAATGGAACAAGTCAGATCTTCGTCAAACCGGAAAAAATCTTCTTTTATCATTTACTGTTGCATTGATTGCTACCGTAGCAACCGAACTCTATTTTCATTTCAACCGCTTTCAGTTTTTACTCTTACTCTTCACTTCCATTTGGGCATTCGTAGCCAACCTCGACTACTGGATTCGCATATTAAAAGGAAAAACCCAACATGCAGGTGCCAGTATCGCCCACATGGGAATTGCTTTTATTCTTTTAGGCGCTTTAATTTCAAACACAGAAAAGCAGGTAATCAGTCAAAATCAATTAGCCGTTGATCTTGGCAAAGACTTCCCCAACAATGAGAATATCCTCCTCTATCAGGCTGATACTATGTCAATGGGAGAATTTTATGTCACCTACAAGGATAAAAAAGTTGAAGGGATTAATATTTTTTACGAAGTAGAATATTTCAAACCTAATGCATCAACAGGAGTACTTGAAAAAGCATTTTCGCTCTTCCCAACTGTTCAGTTAAATGAAAGGATGGGTAATGTAAGTGAACCATCAACCAAACACTTTATTAATCGGGATATTTATACTCACGTAACTTATGCTGAACTGGATGACAAAAACGATGCTTCTGCAGCCGAAGGTTATAAGCCAGGTAAGAAGTTCGAAATGGCCATCGGTGACACCATCACAACCAGCAACAGTCTGGTTGTACTACAGGCACTGAACAAGGATATCGACAAGGAGAAACTCCTGTTGAATGAAAACGACATTGCAGTCGGAGCCAGATTAATCATCATGGATATCAATAAAAAAATCCATTCTGCAGAACCTGTTTTTGTCCTTCGCGAAAACACCTACTTCGGCCGACCAGTTGAAAACACACTCCTGGGACTGAGATTTAATTTTAACAAGATTATCCCGGAAGAGAATAAAATCGAAATTGAAGTTGAAGAAAAGGAAGGGAATTCAAGAGAGTTCATCATTATGAAAGCAATCATTTTCCCACAGATTAACATTCTCTGGATTGGATGTTTGCTAATGATAATAGGCACATGGATTTCGATAGTCAAACGAATTCGACAGTCCAGAGAAAAATCCTGATTAACCTTTTATAACATGGAAGCAGGGATCATCGGAAGTGGCAATCTTGCCTGGCATTTAGCACAACGATGTGCAGAAAAAGGAATCCCTGTTCGCTTTATCGCTGGCAGAAATAAAAAGGAAGTTTCCTCGCTTGCAAAGAAATGCAATGCAGTTGTTTGCAGCGAAATCCCACCTACCAAGTCTAAATCCTTCTTACTTTTTCTATGTGTAGCAGATGATGCTATTCAACAAATTGCAGGTTCCTGTCAATCACTGGGGTATCATCTGATACATTGCTCTGGAATGAAACCCTTGTTATTTCCAGATAAGCAAGAAGTCAAATCAGGTGTGTTTTATCCTGTACAATCATTTTCAAAAAAGATAGAGACTGACTGGGATACAATACCTGTTTGCCTGGAAAGCAACAATCCCGCCACTTTAAAACTGCTCAAGAAGCTATCAAATAGCATCGCCGGAAAATCACAGCAACTGAACAGCGAACAAAGAGCCACGGTACATATCGCAGCTGTTTTCGCAAATAATTTCTCTAACGCGCAATTCATTATTGCATCTGAAATATTAAAAGAAGCCGGACTACCTTTCACTCTCGTAAAGCCACTGATTTTACAAACCGCTAAAAAAACACTTCAGTTTTCACCGGAAGAGATTCAAACTGGGCCTGCCCGCAGACACGACCTTTCCAGTATCAGAGCCCATAAGCTGCTGCTTAAAAAAAATCCGTCAGCATTGAAAGTTTATTCAACGCTGACGGAATTCCTTTTGAAGCATTATCCGAAATAGTACGCTGTTACTTTTTAGGACAGGTATTTAAACCAACCAATGGATATAAAGGACAAAATTTCACAAGGCTGGTAAGAATAAATACTGCAGCAAGAACCAGAAGTACAATGCCCGTAGTTCCGGTTACTGTTTCAGTTGCATAAAGAGCAATCATCACAAGTGCGAGGATTACACGGATTAAACGATCGGTATTACCCATATTAGCTTTCATAGCGGTTTGTTTTAAGTACAGAGCAAAACTACATGTCGAAACATCGTTTATTCTGTGACTGCACTCACAAAGCCTGGCTGATCTTTATCATACCTCTGGAAAGCTCCACTTTGCCCTCTGTCTCCCAAGTTTTAAGCAAACGGGAAACAACCTCCCTTGCAGTTCCCAGATCATCCGCCAATTGCTGATGCGTGACCTGAATAGAAGAATTACCCTGAAGTTGCGCCTTACGCTTCAGATGGTCCGACAATCGCTCATCAAGCTTATGAAAAGCCAGACTATTGAAAGACTCTAACAACTCCTCAAAACGACGATAGTACAGTCGAACAATAAAAAGGTTCCAGGACGGGTACAACCTCGCCCAATCATCCAGAAACTTAACTGGCAATAAAACCACTTCACACTCATCCTCTGTAATCGCCTTTACCCTGCTAGCCTCATGAAACAATGCTGCAGCATAAGAGGCGATACAACTTTCACCGGAAGAAATATAATACAGAAGGATATCTCTTCCTGTACGATCCGTTCTGGTTACTTTTAAGCTTCCTTTTACTAATAAAGGCAGGAAATGAACTGTATCGTCTTCCTTCAGTAAAACCGAACCGGCAGGAAATGATTTGAAAACACAATGTTCGGAAAAGGCATCCTTTAACCCTTTTTCAATTAGGAATGGAAAATGTTGGATGATGAGTTCAGCAGGAATCATAGTTTCTACTACAATAATAACTGAATTTTACTTTCCACCACCAAAAGGGAAAACTCTTTTCATATGATCCAGTCTGGAATCTGAATGATGAGGAAAAACTCCACGGTTGACAGTCCGTATATCTTCAATTGAATAAAAAGCATCCGGATGATGTTCCTGGATCAAATCTCTTACCAGTGCGATGTCTTTACGCTTGACGATAGTAAGGAGAATTTTCACAGGCCCTTTGGAACCTTGACCATCAATAACAGTAACGCCGAATTCATGTTCAAACAAGGCTGTTTTTAAATTAGTAGCATCCTTTTGCGTAAAAATCCTCATGATCTGCAGTCCAAGTGCCAACCTTTCTTCAATCTTTATTCCAACAAAGATTCCCATAGAATAACCCAGCGCATAAGCTATAAAACACACTGGATTATGCAAATTCTTCATGATCTGACTAATGGCCAACAACCAGATAAGCACCTCTATAAATCCTAAAAAAGGCACGATATACTTCACAGATTTACTCAAAAAAATATTCCGCAAGGTAGCCAGGGTAACATCGCTCATCCTCGCCAGAAAAATCAGGAAAGGAAGAATCACCCACTGAAATAATTCTGAATTTACAAACGCCGAATCAAACATGTGATTTAATTAATTTATTAACGACATCAGGAACACCTGCACCTGCTTTATTCCGGATCAATGTAAAATCATGCGCACCCGCCGGAAGTTCGGCAGCAGGATCAATTAAGATTTTCATAGCATGATCAGGAGCATACACTACAAGACTCGCTGCAGGATAAACTTCAAGAGAGGTTCCAATGACAATAAAAATATCAGCTGACTGTGTAATCGAAATGGCCATATCCATTGCCGGAACACTTTCACCAAACCATACTATATGAGGACGCAACTGACTCCCCTTCTCACACCGGTCACCTGGATTCAGGTCGCTTCCTTCAATCGTATAGATTAATCGTGGATCAAAAGTGCTCCTCGACTTTCTGATTTCACCATGTAAATGAAGAACATTACCCGAACCTGCGCGTTCGTGCAAATCATCAATATTCTGTGTTATAATCTGAACATCGAAATATTCTTCCAATTGAACCAAAGCCAGGTGCGCTGCATTGGGGATAGCCTCCAGTACTTGTTTACGCCGTTGATTGTAAAATTTCAAAACAAGTTCCTGATTCGCAGCCCATGCCTGAGGAGTGGCCACTTCTTCAATACGGAACTCCTCCCAGAGACCACCTGAATCCCTGAAAGTACGAATTCCACTTTCTGCACTTACTCCTGCACCGGTTAATACAACGATTCTTTTTTTCATCATTCCGCTAGAACCAACAAAATTCCACATTTCCCAAATACAATTCGATGAAATAAAACGAATATTTTAACCATCTGCGGTTAAAAAGATCCAGGAATTCATACAACCAACTGGCCAAAAGCTACCTGCAGTTTACTCCATCCCTGAAAACCATTTCGCTAAAATCTCTGAATGAAACGATGGAGAATAAAATCCAATACTCCTCTACTCTATCTCAACAAATTACTGCATCATCCGGAAAACGAAATCCACGAAGCAACTCATCTGCTTTCATCCTTTTTTTACCCGGGATCTGAAGTTCATGAATATGTAAAAAGCCATCTTTTCCACTCACTTTAATGAATGTTTTGTGATCCGTCTGTAATTCATGCGTCAACACAACCCCAGCTTCCTCGAAAGAAGCTCTTAAGACTTTTACAGGTATAATTTCACCTGTTGGCAGCTGCAAGTTGAAATAAGCTCCCGGGAAAGGACTCAATCCCCTTACATGATTGTGCAGCTTGCGAATATCCCATGTAAAATCAAGCAGTGCATCCTGCTTAAAGATTTTAGGAGCAGGAAGCAGTATTTCCCCTTCATTTACAAACTCATCCTGAGAGTGCATCGGAGCATTCCCGGCTTCTATTGCTTTTACTGTTTTCAGCACCAATTCAGCGCCCACCACCATCATTCGATCATGGAGTTCGCCGGCCGATTCATCAGGTCCTATATCAATGCGCTCACGAAAAACAATATTTCCTGTATCGATTTCCTGTTTTAAGAAAAAAGTAGTAACACCAGTAAACTTCTCGCCATTCATGACAGCCCTGTTAATAGGAGCAGCACCTCGATACTGAGGCAATAAAGAACCGTGTAAGTTAAAAGTCCCTAATGGAGGCATCGCCCATAATTTCTCGGGCATCATTCTGAATGCAACTACTATTTGCAGATCAGCCTTCAACGACTTCACTGTATCTAAAAAATCGGCATCCCCCAATTTAACCGGCTGCAAAACATTTAAGCCTTTCGAAACTGCGTACTTTTTCACATCAGACTCTGCAAGTTTCTGTCCACGTCCGGCAGGCTTATCAGGAGCAGTGATAACAGCAGGTATCTCATAGCCATTTCGAACAAGGATATCCAACGAAGGAACAGCAAACCCCGGTGTACCGAGAAAGATAATTTTCATGGTTTCACTAATTTTATCTCAGTAATTTGAATAATTTTTCCAGCCATACAAACACTCATTCTTTCCGAGAGTTCGTGGTAGCTTACTTGTACATGCATTTGATCTACTGAAAAATCAGACGGAAGATTGACCGGCTCAAGAAATGTACTATCTGCCTTTTGCAGGAGATAGCCGCATCCATCCAGACCTGTTTTATTCACTACTATCAAATGCTCAGTAAGCAATCCACTTTTCTCTTTTGAAACCGGCGGATTTTCAGAGGGACTACATGACATAAAGAATAAAATCAGCGTAATTGTATTCAATTTCATCTTCATCACTAGTTGTATCTGACAGCGTTAACCTTCCACTTGCCTGATTTAAGATATGCATATGAAATAACGCCCATCATCACCCAATAAATCACTTCAGCGATCCAAACAATTTCCAATGGTTGTTGCCATACGAGTGTAAAGATATATGCATAAAGAACATAAACCACCAGACAAACTACTTCTATCAGCATAGCCGCAGTAGTACTTCCCGTACCAGAAACTGCTGAAAGAAAAACCATACTTACACTAAAGAAAAAAGTAGCCAGACAAACCATATAAAAACTACTCACCGCCTCCTCCATTAGCTGTCTATCAGCGCTGGACAAAGAAAACAACAATTCCCTACCGGCGATACCCGCAACAATTCCCATCAGACCAATTGCCAGACTCATAATCGTAATCTTTTTCACCAATGCCAGCACTTCCTGCATTTTATCTTGCCCAATTATATTCGACACCATTGAATTGCTTGTTTGAGCGAACCCCCAAATTGGCGTCATTAAAACCATATAAATACTTCGTACAACATTGGAGACAGCCAGGTCACGTGACCCAAGTTTTTCAATAAAGACAAAAAACAGAAACCATGAACCCATTGATAAAACGTGCTGGAGAACAATCGGTGCAGAAAGAGAAAAAATCTGTGCCATTTCTTTTCGACTAATTGTCCGGAATTTAAACAATTGAAATTCCTTCAGTATTGATCGGGAAAGTGTGTAAACCACAGCATACAAAGCTGCCACAGTTTCAGAAATAGCAGAGGCAAGTCCTGAGCCAAAAATACCCATGGGTTCTACCCCCATTCCTCCAATTACGAATGCATAATTAAGAATCACATTCAGCACCATCATAACCACCGTTGTATAGGTAATTATACGTGTCATGGTTATTCCGGTGTACAACGATCTGAGGGCAACCAAACCTGTCATAAAGATGAGACCCCAACCTCTGGCGTAGAGATAATCGACTACCGCGACTGCGACCTCCGGATCATCAACAATCAAAGGGATTAGTCCGGGAACAAACAAGTACAAAAGTCCAGACATCAACACCGCAAAAACCATCAGCATCAAAAAACCATTATCAAATACGGTTCCTATTTCAGCATGACGATCTTCTCCGGCCCGGCGAGCAATTAGAATTTGCGTACCAATGCCAATAGCTACGGAGATCATTACCAGTAAAAAGTAAAATATACCACCCAATGCAGATGCTGCAAGCTCCTTTTCACCGATGCGAGAAACAAATGCTACATCCGTAAAATTGATCACTGTATTGGCCATGCTGCTGAGCATAATAGGCCAGGAAATGCGCCAGATTTCGGAATAGCTGATACTAACTTTCATACGGAAGTGCAAAAGTCAGCAATTCAATCGAATAATCCGGAGGGAAACGAAGGAATACTAATTTCCAGCTAATACCATTTTATAATGAGGAATATTAGCTTCATAGAACAATTCACCTTCTGCTACGAAGCCGGCGCGTTGATAGACCGGCATTGCTTTCACCTGGGCATGCAGGTATATTTTACGATCAAAAGGGCGCACATCGGACAAAACCGCTTGAACCAGCGCAGCCCCACCTCCCTGATTCCGAAACTCCGGAAGAACAGCAAATCGCTCCAGCTTTATACCTGCCTCAGTAAAGCGCCAGCGGGCCGTGCCCGCTGGCTGCTTTTCCACCAACAGCATATAATGCATGCTTTCATCCTCATGTTCATCGTATTCCTCTTCACGTGAGACCTGTTGCTCTTCAACAAATACACGTTGACGAATATTAAAAACGATGGAGGCTTTCTCTTTATCTTCCGTTTTAAACTTTATAACTTCTAACATACAGACCAATTTGGTCTGCCAATTTAATAATTCCTGCTTAAAGGGCAATTATAATTTTTTCCTGCCATGTCTGACCTACGCCATCTGCCACCTGAAGGATATAAGTGCCTGGCTGCAATTCATTGCCAATTTGGAAACTTGAGGAATTGCCCTCTGTATAATTTACAGGAAGAACAAGAATTTGTTTTCCCGAAAGGTCAAACACTCTGGCTTCAACTGCAGACATATCCGGATCAGGAAGTGCAATTGTCAGTTCTCCGTGTGAAACAGGATTCGGATATACATTCAACACAGATCTGTTGAAGTACACCAGTACTGTTGTCGAATACTCGGAATCACCGTTTCTGTCAACCTGATGCAAACGGTAGTAATTGTAACCAGCAGATGGATTCAGGTCATTGAAGTTATACTCGGTAACTACCGTTGTAAATCCTTTTGCAATGACACGACCAATTGGCGAGAAGTTCACACCATCTGAACTGCGTTCCACAGTATAGTAATCACTATTCGTTTCAGATGCCGTTACCCAATTCAATGCGGAATATGTATTTTTTGCTGCACCTGTGAAGGAGATAAACTCAACCGGTAAGGGGTTTACTCCATTGACATTATTGGCAAGTGTAAAGTAGGTGTTGAAACCTGTAAAGTTCGACGAAGTGATACTTCCGGTAACATTGGCTGTACCTGAACCGCCCAGATCTAACCAGGAAGAAGATCCATCGTCTCTGGCTACTCTTAAGTTATTATAGTCGTTGACATAATCATCAGCACCATAAGAGAGAGTCACTCTTGCATTACTAAGATTTGCAACTGAAGTTCGTGTAATTGAATAGTAACGAATATCAGATACCCATCTCAGTGATGGAGGGAGCGTATATCCCATGCCACGTGCAGAAATATTCCATGCTTCAGAGGTATATGTCACCGATGTCGCATTACTATGCTGTACAGCCAATATTATAGGGCGAAATGCTCCCGTTTTTCCAATTGGAAAGTTAATGGATTGTGGAGAAATGCTAGCTACAATTTGTTGCATCGGACCGTCCACATAAGATACTGATGAACCGATATTGGCATTTGCTCCTGCAATGCACACAATTGGATTGGCAGAAGAAGTCGATAGTATTCCATTCGACATCATTAATGTTCCACTCACATTTGCAGTTCTTGCTAATGATACTCCGGCAGCATTGCTGATTGTAAGATTATAAAATGTGGTTGTTGCGGTACCGGCAAGTGTTTGTGCTGATGAACCACCAAACGTGACAGTTCCGGTACGTGGTGTAAAGGTGCCGACATTATAATATGCATTGACACCGTCATAGGTTCCTGATAATGTCAGGTTCCTGGAATCACCGGTTGTACCTGCAATCGAACGCACATCAAAAGTCTTATTAAACTCCAGATATAAACTCAGGAAGTTACAATCAGCTGTTGAATTATTGGATGGACGAAGAGTAATCGTCCTTGCCAATGCTCCTGACACTCTCATATTGGGCATAGTTACGCCACTGTATGGAGTGAAGTTGAATGTTGTTCCGGTCACAGTGGTTCCATTGCCGAAGTAAATAGTTCCTCCGGTTACAGTTACAGTTCCCGATGATCCGCATATATCAAAATCGCTTACCGATGTGCCGCCTGAAGTCGCTCGCTGGAGGGTAATTGTTCCTGCGCTCATTGTAAAGCGACTGTTTGCATTGTTACTGACAAGGAATACTTCATTCGCAGTACCAGTGCTGCCATTGTTCAGCGTTACAGTACCTCCCGATTGACTGAATCGGAAAGGATCAGAAGAGTTCCCGCTTCGGTAGGTAATTCCACCGTAAACATTGAGGGTTCCTCCTGTCACTGTAACTCCCGGAACAACAGTTCCGCTTTGATCGAAACGTAAGCCCTGGTTACCACTGGAGGACCCGATCCTCATTGTTCCTCCGACAACATTCAACTGCCCTTGCAGATAAACATAATCGTCATTCGGAGAAAGATGCAGTACACCTGACATCACTTCAAAAATGGCATCGGGTGATACTGTCTGACTTCCTCCAGTGGGATTCACACTATACGTGCCGGCATTGTTATGCACATAGGTCCCATAGGTTACAACCAGATTACGAATCGCCGATTCAAACGCAGAAGCGGTAACCTCCAGGCGGTACGAGTTCAATGTTGATTTATACAGCGTGACTGTATTTAAATCAAATGCCCCCGTACCAGAGACGATGGAATTCACCCTCGAATTGAAGGTTAAATTCACATAATCATTGGCGTCATAATAAAGATCTACTGTACCGTTGTTCACCAGGCTTCCGCTTATGTAGCAGGAATGCATTTTAGAGGAATTCGCTGAATACCCGAAGGTAGCTCCCGAATTAACGGTTAAATCACCGGCAATTACCATCAGGAAGGTCAGGTAATTCGAATACATCAGGGTTCCTGATGTACCTTGCCCTACCGTTATACTGGCAGTTACGGCGTTTACGTTCATTGTAATGTTGTGTCCATCTCCGATGTAAACAACATCTCCGCGTCCCGGATAAGTACCGGTGTTTGTCGCATTTCCATAGGTCACGGTTGACCAGGAAGATGCGACGGTCCAAAGACCGCTCTGTCTTGAATAATAGGTCCTAGCATCACTACTACCGACGATACACGTCAATAGAAGGGCGATAATCCCCATTTTTCTGAGCGGCATGATGTAAGTTGTCATGCGCTGCATTATTAGGCTATAAATTGTTGGTGATTCAAATATGTAGGTGTAAAAAAGTATTTATGAACCGGAATCCACTATTTCTTACATCTGCAATATTCTCCTCTGAAGTGTTTTTTGTTCCCTGTGAACATCTCAGTTTACTGTTGAATTACTTTAATTTTACTTGTCAGAACTGATTCTCCTGGCTATATTCTTCTGATTTTATTGTCTCTCCAATCTGTTTCATCCAGGAATCTTACATCCCTGAACTCTATCTTGCTATAATTATTTGAGAAGTTTGTTGCTCCCCATTTGAATTCACCATACTCAACTGATATGTTTGTCCATTTTGCAACCGATCTGCTGACCAAAACAATACAGGACCATTTTGTTCAAATACCTGCTCCTCCAGCAAACGCCCGGAAGCATCTGTCACTTTGCATCTTACAAGCCCCTGGAAATTAGTATTCATATCAATATTCACAAACTGACCGGTCACCGGATTTGGAAATACATTCATTGTGTACAACAATGGCGCGTTCAACACCCGAATAGAAGAATAAGTAAACTCTCCGTTCAGGTCTACTTGCTTAAGTCTATAATATACTACTGTCGGAAGTAAATGCTGATCAACAAAGTGATATATTCTTTTTTCGGTAGAATTTCCAGCTGCTCCAACGCGTCCTATTGCTTCAAAATTTCTTCCGTCAATACTTTTCTGGACTTCAAAATAATCACTGTTCTTTTCGGAAGCTGTTGCCCATTCCAACGAACTTATCTCATTTATCATTTCAGCCTTGAAATACAAATAGGTTACCGGAAGAGGATTTGATCCGCCATTTGAATTCCCAAGTGCAAAGTAAGTATTGAGATTTCCACTTGACGAGCTACTGATATTTCCACTTCCGGTACCGGAACCAGTTCCACCTAAATCTGTCCATGAAGATGTGCCATCGAATTGCACCAATCGCAAATTAGAAGGATCAGTAACTCCATCATCATCGCCGTAGTAATAGGTCAATGTTGCTGAAGACAGATTTGCCGAACCACTTCTGTCAAGGCTGAGATATCGCTGAGCAGAAATCCTGTCAATCGTTCCTGGAAGTGAGAATCCCAGGTCTCTCGGCGAACTGGCATTGACTTCCGCTGTGTATGTTGCACTACCAGAATTCGAATGTGTAATTGTAAGTTGCAGTGGACGATAACTTCCATTTTTCCCAATTGGAAAATCAAAAGTTGTGGGTGATTCTGAAATAATTTCTCTGGCAAGAGGACCATCGATGTAAGAGGACTCACTACCTATTCCTACAGAACCCGCGGTCCCAATTGTAAACAAAGAGGCACCAGTAGTATAAAGGATACCATTCGTAAGTGTCAGTGTTCCGTTCAATGTAACCGGCATACCAATAGACGTTCCGGATCCATCTACTTCCAGATCATAAACGGACATGGTACCAATTCCACTGATTTGCTGTCCCTCTGAACCTTGAAGTATCAGCTGTGAGGTGCGGGCCACATAGGTTCCATCACAAAGAATTGAATTTATTCCATCAAAATTTCCTGTGAGTGTGATTGTCCGGCTATCTCCTGTGGTACCACTCACTGACCGGATATCAAATGTCATATCAACATCTACATGCAAACTAATGGCCTTTATGTTGGCAGTAGAGGAAACTGAAGGTGCAAGCGTTGCTGTGTTGCCAACAGGACCAGTCAGGTAGATATTTGGAAGCGTTACATTCGATACAGGAGTAAACGTATAGGTGAGTCCTGCACCACTTGACTCACCGCCAAATTGCAAAGTGCCTCCTGTAGTAGTTACTGAACCCATACTTCCACATATCACCATATCACTAACTGTTGTTCCTGTGGTGTTAGGTTTTTCAATGATGATAAAACCATCCGTAATAGTACATGAGCTTCCCGAAACATCATTCACATGGAATATAGTTGAGTTAAATCCGGAAGAACCTCCATTCAGTTTAAGTGTACCACCTCCTATTGAAAAAATAAATGGCGAAGAAGATGCTCCTGCTTTATAAGTTAGTCCTCCATAAACTTCCATTGTTCCCCCCTGAATGTCCAATCGGGGAGTAAATGCGCCTGGCTTCTCATATCGGAGTCCTCCATTTCCTGTCGATGATCCAACACGTAGCGTACCTCCAAGTAATGTTAAAGAACCATTCAATATACAATCGTCGTGCGAAGGAGATAAATGCAATACACCTGCGTTAACTTTTACTACTCCATCAGCCGGAATAGTAAAACCGCTACCGGCACTGCTATTCACATTGTAGGTGCTGGAATTGTTATGATAGAATGTACCATAGGTTAAAACCAGATCGCGGATTCCGGATTCAAAACTTGTACTTTGCACTTCAACATAATAGGAAGTAGCTGTACTCTTCTGAATAGTTACGGTATTTAAATCATAGGTACCGTTTCCGGTGATTACGGTATTGGCCGATCGGTAGAAAGTCAGATTTACAACATCATTTGCATCGGAGTATAAATCCATGGTACCACTGCAACTCAGATTATTTCCAACCTGCAGTGTGTGCGTTCGGCTATTGTTTCCTGCATATTGCAACGCAGCACCTGTGGATACCGTCAGATTATTGATCACCACCAGGGAGTAATTGCCGGCATCCGAATAATCTACGCTCCCGGACGAGCCTTGTCCAATGATCAGATAACTTGTTGTACAGGCTACATTTACTATTATCGTATAGCCATCGCCGATGTATGCATAGTCACCGGATTTCGGGAATGTACCTGTATTGGTCGCTTGACCATAACCTGTGGTCGACCAGGAATTATTATCATTCCAGTTTCCTCCGTTTGTTTTACTGTAATAAATCACAGCGGAAGATGAATTTACGTACATACATAGAAGCAGTACGAATAATTTTTTAATCGTTTTCATGATGGGGTCATGTTAAGATTCATGTACCCTTCACCATAAAACATTCCAAGTTGTGGTTAGACCTATCTAAAAACGATAACGACCTTACATGAAATCCGACATGAAATCAAGCATCATACAACCAATGCCAAGACGAGAAGTTCAACTCCGCCTTCTCCAAAAAATCTTGAAATCTTACAAAGTAGCCAATCGATCAAGGACAGTCTGAATCAGTTTATGCATAGCACCTTCAGCATCCTTTGAATATTGTTGAGCAATACGGTTCGCTACGATAACGTTCACCGAACAACAATGATGTCCGAGCAAGCTTGCCAGGCCATACATTGCACCGGTTTCCATCTCAAAATTGGTGATACGGTGTTCACCATAGTTAAATGTATGCAACTTATCAATCATATCCATTCGGGAGGGTTCCAGGCGTAATTGACGCATTTGAGGAGCGTAAAAACCGGAGCAGGAAGCTGTAATTCCCTTGAACATTCCCGGGGAAAGTAATTCTACCAATCTCCCTGAAGCACGTGAAATATAGGACTGAGGTAAAATCCCATGGCTTGGATAGTGCTTTCTGAAGGCCTGAACCAACTGATCTTCCTCATCATCATTTATGAGTTTATAGAAGTTTAGCAGTCCATCCAGCCCAAGACCGAAGGTAGAGCATACAAAATTATCCACAGGAATATCCGCCTGGAGCGACCCGGAAGTACCAATTCTAACCAGATGAAGGCTCGTTAAATCCTTTTTGATGGTCCGGGTTGGGAGATCAATATTGACCAGGGCATCCAGCTCATTGTAAACAATATCGATATTATCTGTTCCTATCCCTGTGGAAATCACACTGATGCGCTTTCCTTTATAAACACCGGTATGTGTTACAAACTCCCTTTTCTGTTTTTTTACCTCCATCTGATCAAAATATGCGCTAACCATAGCAACACGATCAGGGTCGCCCACGTTAATCACAACAGGAGCTAATTCCTCCGGTAAAAGGTTCAAATGGTAGACGCTTCCGTCCTTATTAAGAATTAACTCAGATTCAGGAATTTGTGACATATCTTTGAAAGAAATATTTTTGCTGAGAACAAAAATAACAGAAAGCCCCATAATGAGTACAGAAAAGCGACATATTATCGTACCGATTGACTTTAGTGAACAATCCCAAATCGCACTGAGCCAGACCTATAACCTGGCCAGAATGAGTAATGCCGACATCACCTTGCTACACGTAATTGACGAAGCTCTTTTCTCGTCCGTATTACACTTATTCACCTCTAATGAGAATCAGGAGGACCTTTTAAGAGTCGGAATTCAAACAAAATTGGAAGAACTGGCTAATGATGCAAGGGCTAAATCCGGGCTTGTTTTCAAAACACGCATTGAAAAAGGGAAAATCTACGAGGTGGTATCTGCAGTTGCACAGGAAATGAACGCTGCATTTATCGTAATGGGCACATCAGGTGAAACTACCTTAAAGAAGAAATTCATCGGGTCCAATGCCGTACGAGTGATCAGTGATGCGCCATGTCCGGTAATCACCATAAAAGGAAAGCAACATCATAGCGGATGTAATACAATTGTGCTACCTTTAGACCTGTCGAAAGAAACCAAGGAGAAAGTTGACAAGTGCATTGAAATTGCCAAGTTCTTCGGTTCAACGGTGAAAGTGATGACTGTATTGGTTACACATGACGAGTTCCTTATGAACAAGTTGGTTCGCCAGATGGAACAGGTAGTTGAAATTATTTCAAAGCATGGCATTACCTGCTCAGGTGAATTCCACAACCAAAGTGATATATCCGACGGTGTAATTGCTTACTCTGAAAAAGTGAATGCCGATCTTATCATCATCATGACTCAAAAAGAACTGGAATGGAGACAGTTCATTATTGGAACCGAATCACAGCAAATCATCAACAGTACAGAGATTCCTGTTTGCAGCATTCGACCAATTGAAAGAAAAGATACTACAGAATACGTTGTCTAGATAAACCACATAACTATGCAAAAAGATTTCAATATCCGGAAAATCCTTATCCCCTTCGACTTTTCAGAAACAGCTGAACTCAGTCTGGAACATGCCGTGTTCATGGCGAAACTTCTCAAAGCGGAGATTTATTTGCTGCATATAGTTGAGACTACCACCTTCCCCAGTTCAATTTCTCATGCATTCAGCGGCTTCGAGAAAAAAGTGGAAGAAGCCTCTAACGAGAAGTTAAAAGAGCTTGCCGATAAATTGCATGTTGAACATGGAATTCAGGTGCACATCATCACTGAAGTAGGTAAAATCTACAAGAGAATTGTTCATACAGCCAAGCAAGCGCATATCGATGTTATTGTGATGGGCACACATGGTGCAAGCGGCAGCAGCTATATAATCGGAAGTAACACCACACGTGTAGTACAGGAAGCACCTTGTCCGGTTATCTCTGTACAAACGCATGCTAAAAAAATCGGATTCACTAAAATTGCTCTTCCGATCGACGATAGTCCTGAGTCGCGTCAGAAAGTGAATTTTGCTATGGAGTTGGCACAACATTATAACTCCAAAATTGTAGTGGTGGGTTTGATGCGTTCCGGCAATGAAGATTATCAGCGTAAGTTTAAAATTAAAATTGAGCAGGTAGAAGGCTTCCTTGCTGAACATGGTATCGATACTGATATCGTTTACAAGCAGGGAGATGATCTCGCAAAGAACACCCTCCTTGCTGCCAACGAAATGGATGCTGACCTCGTAGTAATTATGACTGAACAGGAAGCAAGTATTACAGGTTTATTGATGGGCACATACGCCACAAAAATCATCAATGGATCCAAAATACCGGTTATGACGATCCGTCCGGCTGAAATAGATCCGGAGCGAATCACTGTCACGTTCTAAGCTATCTGAAAATATTACAAACATCGGCTTCCAATATGGGGCCGATGTTTTATTTTTATAGACATGAGTTTAATTCACCAGGTTTTAACGCAGTACTGGGGCTATTCACAATTCCGGCCCTTACAGGAGGATATTATCCGTTCCATTATGGATGGGAAGGATACTCTTGCGTTGCTGCCAACCGGTGGTGGAAAATCGATGTGTTTTCAGGTTCCTGCCATGGCTCAGCCTGGATTATGTCTGGTGATCTCTCCCTTAATTGCTTTGATGAAGGACCAGGAAGAGCAATTAAAGGAAAAGGGAATACGTGCAGTTGCGATAGTGAGTGGCATGAAGAAGTCGGAGGTGGAAATTGCATTGCAAAATTGTATTCATGGTGATTATAAATTCTTATATGTAAGTCCGGAAAGATTAGCCTCTCCCATTTTCCTCGAAAGTCTTTCAGAGATGAAGTTGAATATGATTGCCGTTGATGAAGCGCATTGTATTTCACAATGGGGTTATGACTTTCGACCACCCTATTTAAAGATTGCGGAGATAAGAACACTATTTCCGAAAGTACCAATACTTGCCCTTACTGCATCTGCCACTCCGGAGGTCAGAGAAGACATCATGCAACGGCTGGCATTTAAAGATGGACAGGTTTACTCCAAAAGCTTTGCAAGACCCAACTTAAGTTATGTTGTCCGACCGACAGAAGATAAAATCGGACAACTACTTAAAATATTAAATACAATACCCGGCACTGGGATTGTATACGTCCGCAACCGCAGAAAAACACAAGAGATTGCACAGGAACTGAAACGAAACCGGATAGCTGCCGACTTCTACCATGCCGGCCTCGATCATCAAACACGATTTGAGCGCCAGGACCAATGGATGAAAAATAAAACGCGGGTCATTGTTGCCACCAATGCATTCGGAATGGGTATTAATAAACCGGAAGTAAGAACGGTAGTCCACCTCGATTTACCGGATGATCTTGAAAGCTACTATCAGGAAGCAGGACGAGGAGGAAGAGATGAAAAACCCGCCTTCGCCGTTGTATTATATGACAATGCCGATCTCGCCGATTTAGAAAGCAGGTACATCACCAATTTTCCGGAAAGAGATGAAATCAGAAGAGTATATCAGGCACTCGGTAACTATTTACAAATTGCCATTGATAGTGGAAGCAATATCACTTCCGAATTTGAACTTGTAAGCTTCTGCGCTCACTATAAATTTGAGACATTAAAAACATTGAGTTGTTTGCGTCTGCTGGAGATGGCTGAATACATCACTACGAGTGACGCCATTTACCTGCCGGCCAGAATCCGAATTCCAATTAAACAAATGGAGCTGTATAAGTTTCAGGTAGAACAACCACGATTTGACCAGCTTATCAAAACGATTCTGCGTTCATACACCGGACTCTTCGACGACTATGTACGTTTCAGCGAAAAGGAGCTCGCACGCAGAATACAAATCGATCCTGCCGCATTAAAATCGCAACTGGATCAACTCACGAAGCTTGGAGTAATCGACTATATACCCGCCACAGACAAACCAACTCTCACCTTCATCCAGCCTCGTGTAAAAGAAAGCGATTTATATATCAGCTCAGCTATACTTGAAAAACGAAAAGAGCGATTCAAACTCCGGGCAGATGCATTCCGAAACTTTCTGACCAATCCGCATCAATGCCGAAGCATGCTACTCCTCTCCTATTTTGGAGAAAAGAATCTCACACGATGTGGTACATGTGATTACTGCAGGGAACGAAATAAAGTTGAGCTAAACGACCTCGAAATAGAAGATTTCAGTATTCAATTAAAAAAACTTTTGAATAACAATCCACTTCCACCTTCAGAGATAGCAGGAAACTTCCCCGGAATACCCATAGAAAAACTACAGGCCACTTTGAGATGGTTAATGGACAATGGCGAATTCGCAGTTGATTTAAAAGGAAGAATGATGAGTGTAAAGGAATAACATGAAACTTGATCACACGTTCTATCAGAAAAAGGATGTGGTCAGATTGGCTAAATCCTTGATTGGAAAAGTACTTGTAAGTAATTTTAATCAACAGTATTGCTCCGGAATAATCACAGAAACGGAAGCATACAATGGCATCCACGACAAAGCATCACATGCCTATGGGGGACGCCGCACCCGCCGGACAGAAATTATGTATGCAGAAGGTGGAACGGCCTATGTATATCTTATTTATGGGATTCATTCACTTTTTAATGTTGTCTCCAATAAAAAGGATATCCCACATGCCATACTGATACGCGCCATAAATCCGTTGGAAGGCATCGGGTTTATGGAAGCAAGAAGAAAAAAATCGGCAACTGCTAAAGGATTTACAACAGGGCCTGGTGTTGTTAGTGAAGCAATGGGTATCCATTTTTCCCATAGCGGAATCTCCCTCCTTGGAGATGAAATCTGGATAGAGGATCGAGGAATTCAGCTCCCGGGGACAACGATTGAAGCTAGCCCCAGAATAGGTGTAGATTATGCCGGAGAGGATGCTCTTCTCCCCTATCGCTTCCTATTAAAAGAGGAGCCTATCCGTGGAAAGAAGTAATTCGCTATTTTTGGAACAATTGCACCTATGGAACTCTTTCATTTTGGCTTCCTCAGTATCCGACTCCTCGATCTGCTTGACATCCTGATCGTAGGATTCCTGCTGTTTAAAATTTACCAGCTACTCAAAGGTGGTGCAGCCATGAGCATCTTTATTGGCATAATTGCCATCTACTTACTCTGGTGGCTTTTTGTTAAAATCCTCGACATGCAATTGCTGGGGGCTTTACTGGGACAATTTATGAGTGTTGGAGTATTAGCTCTGATCATTGTATTTCAGCAGGAAGTTCGGCGATTCCTCTTATTATTAGGGAGTAATAGCTTTACCGGTAAAGATAGCATCACGCGGAAAATACTACCCTGGAACTGGCAGGCTCCACGAATCACACCACCTAATATTGCGCCGATAGTAAAAGCGTGCAGTTCAATGGCAAAAAACAAAACGGGAGCCATCATTGTACTTGGACGATCGAGCGATTTAAAATTCTACGAAAGCACCGGAGATTTGATGGATGCCGAAGTATCGAAACGTCTGCTGGAAAGTATCTTTTTTAAGAACAGTCCACTTCATGATGGAGCTGTTATTATTGAGAACAACAAAATCAAAGCCGCCAGATGTGTTTTACCTGTCACTGACAACACCGATTTACCTGCACATTATGGAATGCGTCATAGGGCTGCGCTTGGTATCACAGAACAAAGTGACGCCATTTCACTGATTGTATCAGAAGAAACAGGTTTTATTTCACTCGCTATTGACGGGGCGATTCATTACAACATCACTCCCGAAGAACTGGAGAGACTACTTACCAAGGAGATGTGATTTTTATTGGAGTACCTCATAAGTACCCCATCCCATCAGAATTGTTCCAACGATGGTAAATCCATACATGATCACATCAAAATTATGATTGGAGTGGAACAGAAAAACCGTACTTACAAATCCTGTAAGCAACAAAAAGCCTCCTCCAATCATCAATGATACACCTTTACTCTTCCGTTTCTTATACACAAGAAGTTTAATTCTGCAAAGTGCTTCCACCAACAACTCCTCTTTTAAACCCTCCTTTTGCAGCATCATTTGAATAGTTTTTACAGGATATCCTTCCTGATGCAATTTCAATGCACGGTTATAATAATTTTCCGGAGTATGTTCCATGGCTTTCAAAGATTAGGCAGGGAAAAATACCAATTCAATTCAGAAACAAAAAAGTGATCCATGTCACTTATTCAGCCATCTTGAAATAATCTAATTATATAGTACTCGAAGAAAACTGTCCATTTATTAGAATAATACTAAAAAAAATAATTTACTGAAGTTCCACTTTCTTACCCGAGGGTATAAAATTCAGGTTTTTCAATATCATGTAATCGCACTACACCAACTGCCGTTAGGTTGATCAGAATTTTTTGTGCTCTCCAACGGCTTATATTCACCAGTTTGCAATACTCTTTCATGGTGATCCTTGGATGTTGTTTAAGAAATTCCAACAGCGCTTTCTCCTTACTGGTATACTGAACAACTACAGGACGGGAAGAATGTTTATGCTTTAAGACTTCCACCATTACCTTACTAGCCAAAAGACTCTGATCCTTTTGCCTGACATACACCCATTTTTTCCCTTCTTCATCAACTGCATAATAAGGCTTCTCAAATCCTTCTGGCACTATCACTTCCAGAATCATTTTGCCTTTCATAACCCACTCGCGAATGGTTAAATTTATCGGAGGATCACAATAAAACTCCGAAGCTTTTTCCAGCATATAATTCTCTTCGTCCGCTTTTATTCCTGCAATTGATCCATCATCATTCACCCCCACCAACAATGTACCACCGTGGTGATTTGCGAAAGAAACAATGGTTTTTGCAATACGATGTACACTGGAAATTTCCTTTTTGAAATCCAGCATATCTCCTTCACCCTGATCAATCAGAAATTGAATTCGCTTCATAACTATAAGGCGAATATCAGAAAAATCTAACAGAATTACTGTGCTATCACAGTATCATAACTGGCGGTATAGGTGGCAAACAACCCTCTGCCTCCCACTATATTGCTTTTTATATTCGACGGTACCGCAAACGGGCTCCCCGAACTTCCAAGCTGATTCTCCGCGTCACGCCAGAATTGATACGTCCCCTGATCAATGGTACAAAACTTCACAACAATAGTATCCCCTTTCTTATAGAAACCGGCTTCTTCATTCAGATCCTCTTCGGCTTCCGAATTTTGAATGGATCCGCGATTATAAGCAAAGTCAAAACTCTGTCCATTAATAAATTTATCTTCAAAGGAGGAACCAAATGGTGGGATATAGAAGTCATCTTCACCTAACCTTTTTGCAAACCATCTATAGTAATTCCCCAGTGAATCCGGATCACTTAAACGAGCCCATACAAATCCAAGACTATCTTTATTCTCCTGCACTTTAAACCAGGTGCTATCCAATGGAACCGGCGGAGCAAGATATGCTGTAGATGTTACTACCTCACCATTTGGAGCCTGAACATAGAGGTGATAAGTAGTACCCGGAACTCCCAACATAGAAGGCAACAAGGTGACAGAATCCAATGCAATATAAAATCCACCTACCGATACTCCGTTCACTGTAGTGTCAATCTCCGTCAGCTGAATTGTATCCACACCATTACTGATTAATACCCTGGCACCTTTAAGCGGAAGGTTATTGATTGTACTTTGTCCGATTGGATCGAAATAAGATTCAGAACGACTTAGAATTACATAAGGTGTAAATCCGTCTTCCACGTAACCTTCCACTACAATTTTAGGGTCAGCAGCTTCAAGATCGAGATCAATATTTTTCTCACAGGAACTAAGAGCGAATAACGCCGAGAAGAGAACAGCTAATTTTTTCATGATCAGAATTTGAAATTATAGGTAACAGAAGGAATGATACTGAAGAGAGATACTTGTTTCGCCTGAACCTTTTGAGTTCCATCCTGGCTATTTCCTTCTACATCAAAATAAATGAAATAAGGATTCTGTCGACCGTACATGTTGTACACAGAAAAGACCCATTCACCTTTTATTTTTCGTTGTTTTTGACTTCGCAATGTTGCTGACAAGTCTAAGCGATGATAGGCTTTTTGACGGAAGTCATTTCGTTTATCAAATCCACTAAGTATATAGAAGTTATTATTCACATCGATATTCCCTCCCTGGTCGATACTCACAGGCGGACCTGCTGACATGAAGAATCGTTCGTTAGGTAATGTAAGGGCATCGCCTGTTGCATACACCCAGGTCATACCAAAAGTCCACTTCTTGGAATATTCATATGTCATCACGAGAGAGACATCATGCCGGCGATCATACTTGGCAGGATAAGTTCGGCCAAGATTAACTTCCGGGAACTGACGGTTGGTAAATGAAAGGGTATAACCAATCCAACCATTCAATTTTCCTTTCGCTTTCTTCACAAAAAACTCAGCGCCATAACTCCATCCTTTACCGAACACAAAATTATTATCCGGATTGTTACGAACGTCACCATCAGGAGTAGCCCCTTCTTCATACTCAATCTGATTTTTCATGTCCTTGTAATACACTTCCACCGAAGTTTCATACATATTGTCTTCGAAGTTCCGGAAATAACCCAACGCATACTGTACAGCATATTGTGGTTTAACTTTATCAGTACTTGGCACCCATACATCTGTTGGTAGAGATACAGACCCAAATGAAGCGATATGAATGTATTGGTAATTCTGAGTGTAGGCTGCTTTCAAAGAAGAATTTTTGTCCAATTGATATCTTAAACTCAAACGAGGTTCAAGATTCATATAATCGGCCACTTTTTTCCCGTTTGCATAACTTATTGTATCAATAAACCGATCGTCGAAAGCAGGATCCTCTACATAGCGTGTAAATGGTCCTACATGTGCGAAATACGTCAGACGAAGACCTCCGTTCACTCTTAATTTTTCGGTGATATCCCATTCGTCATTTACATAAATCGCAGCATCATGGGCATAAAAACGTGTAACATCGCCAAGATCAAACACCACATCACCAGATCGCGCATAAGCATTTGTAGGAGTAAAACGGTGATAAATATAATTACCGCCAAACTTCACATTGTGCAAAATATTCGGGAACCAGGTCAGATCCACTTTAGCGTTATAATCTCTGATGCCGGAGAAAATGCGAAAATCAAATTGCTGTTGCTCTGCACCGAATTCAAATTTATAATCACTAAAGATCAACGAGGTATTCATAAACAGTTTATCGGTAAACAAGTGATTCCAACGAAGTGAGGTTGTGGCATTACCCCAGGGAATTCGCACTTTAAATCCGGTATCGCTACTTTTAAAGTTGAATACATCACGACCAAAATATCCACTCAGGTACAACCGGTCTTTTTGCGAAAGGATATAATTAATCTTTGTATTTAAATCGTAGAAATAATAGGAGTTACCGGAGATATTTGAATTCTCAGAAATAAATGGTTCTCGCAGAAAAAGGTCAATAAATGTACGGCGGCCTGATATCACAAAAGAACTTTTATCTTTTTTGATAGGACCTTCCACTGTCAGGCGCGAAGCAATATATCCGATACCACCTTCTGCATGATACTCTTTCATATTCCCTTCCTTCATTGAGATATCAAGAACAGAAGACAAACGGCCTCCATATTGAGCAGGCATACCACCCTTAGTCAACGTGATATTTTTTACGGCATCCGGATTAAACACCGAAAAGAAACCAAACAAGTGAGCTGCATTATATACAACACCCTCATCCAGTAAAATCAGATTCTGATCGGGACCACCACCACGCACATAAAACCCTGAATTTCCTTCACCGGCATCCTGCACACCGGGCAATAATTGAATTGTCTTCAGAATATCAACTTCTCCTAAAAGAGCCGGCAGACTTTTTATTTTCTCTACTTCCAGCTCTACACGTCCCATATCAGTACTCTGTACATTTTTATCCTTCTTCTCTCCTGTAATTGTCACCTCCTTCGTCTCAATATACGCTGGTGGCATATCCACATTTAATGTAGTATTGGAACGAAGATTCAATTTCATCACCTTCGCGCGGTAACCAACAAAATTGATGATCACGGTATAATCGCCCTTTGGTATGGTCATAGAGAAGAAACCATAGGTATTCGCTACAGCACCTTTATCTATCTCCTTTATATAAATGGTAGCGCCCAGGAGTGATTCACCAGAGATCGAATCCTTCACATAACCACTAACAGTTGCTTTATCAGAAGACTCTTGCGCCATACCCTGACTAAAGCAGCAGATCAGCAACAATAAACTCAGTATATTTTTCATAACGGGTGCAAAGCTAGGTTGATTCAAATCAAACAACATCATCAATCTGATTAAGTTAATATAATTTATACCAAATAGCGTATTTCACCACCTGAAACGAAAGCAAGAGCTAAAAATTTGGCAATCGATTCAAATTCCGCTAATTTTGCGCCTCCAATTCGGGGTGTAGCGTAGCCCGGTATCGCGCCAGCATGGGGTGCTGGAGGTCGTCAGTTCAAATCTGGCCACCCCGACAAAAGGGATCTGAAAAGGTTCCTTTTTTTGTTTGCTACTAAATTGCCGGACAGCTTTTAAAATTGAAACATAATGGAATCCAAGGTAGTGAGATCAGTATATTAATAACTTGATTTTCATACAATTAAGTTGATTATTAACAATCAAATTCAGGAAGCATAACTCCAAAGTTCACAATTCATAGAACTAAAACTATCTTTGCCCACCAAATATAAAAGTAGCACATGGAAGCGGAAATAGCGCATATTTTTACGGTTGACGGACTCATGGGACTGGTGACTCTGATCATCATGGAAATTGTATTAGGAATTGATAACATCATTTTCATTTCCATACTTGCCGGAAAGCTTCCACAAAATCAGCAGGAAAAAGCGAGAAAAATCGGTTTAAGCCTGGCATTACTAATTCGTATCGGATTACTTTTCAGTATTAGCTGGATTGTTAGTTTGAAAGAGCCTTTCATCACGATTCTTAATCATGGATTTAGCGGCCGCGACATTGTATTACTTGCGGGGGGATTATTTCTGATGGCAAAAAGCACCAGTGAAATTCACGCAAAGATCAGCAAGGAAGAACATCTGGAAGGAAGTGGAACAAAGAAACTGACCATGAATGCTGCTATTGCACAAATTGTAGGTTTGGATATTGTATTCTCCTTTGATTCAATTTTAACGGCAGTAGGTTTAGTTGATCATGTAAGTATCATGATACTCGCGGTTATTGTTTCAATGCTGGTCATGTTAGCAGCTGCTAAATCGGTATCTGATTTTGTAAACCGTCACCCAACGATTAAGATGTTAGCGTTGTCGTTCCTCTTAATGATCGGCTTTATGTTATCAATTGAAGCCTTCCATTACGAAGTACCAAAAGGATACATATATTTTGCGATGGCCTTCTCACTTATTGTTGAACTGCTCAATATGCGAATCCGCAAAAGTGCAGCGAAAGACGATCATTAAGGCTTCGAAGGCTGGATCGGGTGCTCAAAATGCCAGCTTAGGTAAAGTTGAAATCCTTTAAACGCGAGGTAAAAAAGCAATAACAATATAAGGACTCTGCACAAAGTACGTGTCCAGCCTTTTAATGTTAGTGGAATGATTGGCAACATCAGCCGGCAATCTGATAACGGTTCAACCAGGTATTTTTAAGAGGAGAAATAAATCGACTTCTGAAGGCTCCTACATTCTCAATGGTAGTATCATATACCAATGAATCAGCAATCAGTTCACCTGATTGTAACTTTTCTTCGATTGAAGCCAACCTGAGTTGATGAGGATTGCCATTTGCATCCTTATAAGACACCAGGAGACGATCGAACCATTTTACATTCATGGCCTGTTCACGCCCGCGCATAAACTGATTTAATTTATCAATTGAGCAACCGCTGGCACCGGTAATCTTTTCATCGACAGCTACCACAAGAAAAAGCTGATCCACAATTACAACAGCACCATGTAAGGCAGACTGATGTGCAGTCCAGTTTTCGACAAAGGACTCAGCTACCCTCTGTAAATCTTCAGCAACTACATCTGATAAACGGGATGACGATTGAAATATCCAAAGTCTTGCACTGTCCGGCAATTGATCAAAACTCACTAACATAAGCTATAATTTGCACTAAAATTACGAATGATTCCTGAATCAGCGGCAATAAAACATCGAATAAAAATCAGGCGGGTTCCTGCATCAAACGAATTTCTTCCTTTTTCAATGCTACTCTCCAAACCGGGTGACCATCCACATCGACTTTCTGCAAAGTGATATGTTGTTCTATTTCATTCCCATCCTCTTTAAAATAAACGATAGCAGTTTTACCTTTAATATCTTCTGAAAGGATCGTTATTTTACCTGTTGATTCCAATGAAGAATCAATTCCATTTAACTTTTCGATTTTTTCAAACTGCTTCAATAACTTCAATGTTTCATCGGTACCATACTTACCGGCTTCTTCATATTGATGAGCCTGCATCGCAGTAAGAAACTTTTCAGCCACCGGACGAGGACCTTCATCCTGCTTACAAGAAATCATTAAAAAAACAGGAATACAGAGAATAACCAGTAGCTTTTTCATTAGTTTTTAAATTTATAGATCAACTGTGCATGATTATTCAAGTACAGATTATCAGGAGCAATGTATACGAAATCACCGGCATTGGTAATTGGAAAATAAGAAGGGTCGCCGGTAGAATGAATTAATTTATTCCGGATCCATTCTGAACAATACATTTTAGTATCGTCATCCAGATTAAAATTCTCATCAAACTGAACACCATTTTGTAAATCCACCATTACTTCAGACTTAACTTTATCGAGTTCAACATCTGAAATATCCAACCGATATACAGCACCGCCTTTGCATGTTCTATCCGACCAAAAATCGCTTAACTTTTCCATTTTCAACGATCCATCACTGGCTGTTTGCTGAAGATGGACAACGAAATCAGCATCATTCTTTTTTATAAGAATACCGGCATGGCTGAAAGAAGGGTCTTCCAAACAACAACGACGAAACCAATCACTGATGATTCCATGTCCGGAGCGAAACACCAAATCACCTTCCTGCAACTTCACATTTTCAGCAATTACAGTTGAAGGGTAAACACTACCAACACCAGAAACGGTAAAAATCAACACAACATTCACCACAATCACCGCAACAATAATCAATACAAATCTTGATAAACGTATAGCCATATATTGTTTAATAATTACATTCGTTCAGGGACACCAATTCCTAATAAGTGCAAGGCCCGTTGAATCAGATCTGCACAGAGTTGACACAACTGCAAACGGAAACGGGTAGTATCTACTGCCGCCGCATCAACAATCGGACATTCGTGATAGAACTGATTAAATGTCTTTGCCAGTTCATATGTATAGTTGGCCAACACAGCAGGGCTAAACCGATCGGCAGCTTCACCCAACACATATGGATATTTTAACATCCACTTTACCAACTCCTTTTCTTTCTCATTCATGCCGGAATATTCACCAGCATTAAATCCGGATATATCTGAAAATTCAGGATACTTCTCTCCTTTCCTAACTACCGAGCGAATACGTGCATAAGAGTACTGAATGAACGGACCGGTATTTCCATTGAAGTCAATTGACTCCTCCGGGTTAAATAACATTCTCTTCTCCGGATCAACTTTCAGAATGAAGTACTTTAAGGCACCCAAACCAATCATTTTATAGAGTGCATCTGCCTCAGCTGATTCAAAATCCTCGATCTTCCCTAACTCACGTGTAATTGCAGCAGCACCGGAAATCATATCATTCATCAATTCATCAGCATCCACAACAGTCCCTTCCCGTGACTTCATTTTACCACTAGGAAGATCAACCATATTATAGGAAAGATGGTATAAATCCTGCCACCAGGAATACCCCATCTTCTTAAGGATCAACTTTAGCACTTTAAAGTGATAGTCTTGTTCATTGCCCACCACATATATCAGGCGGCTGAACTTCGTCTGTTCATACCGCAACCGGGCAGTCCCAAGATCCTGAGTGATATATACACTGGTCCCATCACTTCTCAATAAAAGTTTCTGGTCGAGGCCTTCATCGGTTAAGTCAACCCAAACAGAACCATCCTCTTTTTTGAAAAAAACACCCTTTGCTAATCCATCTGCAACTATCTCTTTACCAAGAATATACGTCTCAGACTCGTAATAAAACTTATCGAAATCGACGCCTAAAAGTCCGTAAGTAACATCAAATCCATCGTACACCCAGCCATTCATCATCTTCCAAAGAGCCACAGTATCCGGATCGCCTTCTTCCCAGTTCCTCAACATTTCCTGAGCCGCGAGCATTACCGGTGCCTTTTTCTTTGCATCCTCCTCGCCCACTCCTGAAGCTTTTAGTTCATCCACCTCAGCCTTGTACATCTTATCGAAAATGACATAGTACTTGCCAACCAGATGATCTCCTTTCAACCCGGCAGACTCAGGTGTCTCCCCATTGCCAGCCAATTTCCATGCGAGCATCGATTTGCAGATATGAATACCCCGATCGTTTACCAGGTTTACCTTCATTACCGGGTTACCGGTTGCCTTCAAAATCTCAGCTACACTGTATCCCAGGAGAATATTCCTCATATGACCCAGGTGTAACGGCTTATTGGTATTTGGGGAACTGTACTCGACCAATACCGGATGTTGAAGTGTGTTTTTGTCTGCCTTATGTTCGAAATAAGTAGTATCGTGGCAAGCCTCTGTGAAGATTCTCAACCAGGCTTCCGGGCGAACTACCACATTCAAAAAGCCCTTCACTACATTACATGAAGACACCTCAGAAGCATTGGAAACAAGCCAGTCAGAAAGCTCTTTTCCTAACATCTCTGGGTTTCTGCCTGTCAGTTTTGCCAGGTTAAACGTTACAACTGTCAGGTCACCCACAAAATCCTTCCGGGTAGGCTGAATTGCTACATCACCGGGGTTAACTTCCACCTTATAGATCTGAAGCAAACCTTTCCGGACAGCTTCACGCAATTCTCTTTCGAACAACATAAGTGCAAAAGTACTTTTCACCTACTACAAAAACTGGCAAATGGATAAAAAAAATCCCCGTCTTTTCGACAGGGATTTGTGTATTCCGTAACCGATGAAATCAGGCTATTTGCGCCACAACACGCTGCAGGATTTCAAAGGTATTTTCAGCCATCAGATTTTCTTTATCGAGTGTTGGATTCACCTCGGCGATTTCAAAACAGCACACTTTTTCGTTCTGTATCAAACGCACACAAAGTGAACCAGCTTCCTTTTCGGTGATACCATTTCGTACAGGCGTCCCGGTCCCCTTAGAGATGGAACTATCCATACTATCCACATCAAAAGAAACATAGATATACTGACAGTTATTCAGGTAAGCCAAGGCATCCCGCGCAATTTTTTCTACTCCGTGCCGCTTCACATCATTCGTAGTAAACGCCTTGATCTTATTTTTTTTCATCAGGTAAGTCTCTTCCGGCTCTACGTCACGCACACCAATATAAACAAGGTCACTATAATTAATCTTCGGAGAAATTCCGCCGATTTTTTTCAGCTTATTCCAGAGATCGACCGTTTCCTTATCTGGCTTATTCATTTTGTTCGCGATATTATCCTCTCCAAGTGTAGCAGCCAATGGCATACCGTGAACATTACCGGTTGGAGTGGTATAAGGTGAATGGAGATCGGCGTGAGCATCAATCCAGATAACACCTAAACGAGCCTTGGGATTAGCCATTTTAATACCTGCAATTGTTCCTCCGGCAGTACTATGGTCACCCGCCAAAATAATCGGGAACTCCTTGGCTTTCAATACATCAGCTACGGTTTTGCTGAGACGGTCATAAATCCCTACAATTCCCCGGATCCGCTTTGCATACGTACTTCCATGCGTCTCAAATAACAGATTGTTCTCCACCGGAACTTCAATTGAGTGCAGTTTGTTGAACAAGTTAGAGCCATAATCCAGGGCTGCAATTTTAATAGCATCCGGACCCAGGCTTGCTCCCCTTGTTCCTGCTCCAATCTCCGACTTAACTTCAATTAGCTTAATCTTCTTTACCATAATCCTTATCTTTTTAAACTGATACCAGTCGGCACCAGCCAAATCTTTACTTTATTCTTCACCTAAATTAACACTTTGGTCCTTTTTTTGTTAATCCGGGTTACTTACATTCGCATTCAAATTAACAAGTAACTCACTTACATTAATGAAGAACAGGTACATTGACCTTATTGAGCAGACCTTTGAGTTCCCTCAAGAAGGGTTTGAAGTAATTGATAATCAATTACATTTCAATGAAATTCCTCTAATGGATATCATTGAACAATATGGAACGCCCTTAAAAATCACCTATCTCCCGAAGATCAGCTCACAGATTCAAAAGGCGAAACGCTTGTTCAACGTAGCCATGGCAAAAGCCGACTACGAAGGTAACTATTTATATTGCTACTGTACGAAAAGTTCCCACTTTGAGTTCGTTTTAAATGAAGCTTTAAAAAACGACATCCACCTGGAGACCAGTTCTGCATTTGACTTGCCCATTATTAAAGAACTCGCAAAAACGGATCGCATTCACAAAGACAATATTATTTTATGTAATGGATTCAAGAGAGATAATTATATAGAAGGGATTGCTGATCTCTTAGGAGATGGATTCAAAAATGTAATTCCTATTCTCGATAACAAAGAAGAACTAAATGATTTGCAAGAGGGCTGGAAAGGAGAACTGCAGATAGGATTACGTATTGCCGCGGAAGAAGAACCAAACGCGGAGTTCTACACCTCACGTTTGGGCATCCGCTACAATGAGATTATCGACTTCTATAAAAATGTAATTGCCAATAATAAGAACGTTAAATTAAAACTCCTGCATTTCTTTATCAATACAGGTGTAAAAGATACTGCGTATTACTGGAGTGAATTACAGAAGAACATCAACCTCTACTGTGAATTAAAAAAATTCTGTCCGGATCTGGAATACCTCGACATTGGCGGAGGATTTCCAATTCGCACCAAGTTGGACTTCAACTACGACTATCAATACATGGCGGATGAAATTATTCGTCAGATCAAATCAGCCTGTGAACAACGTGATGTGCCGGAACCAAATATCATCACAGAATTTGGCTCGTTTACAGTTGGAGAAAGCGGCGCTGTACTTTTCAGCGTCGTAGGACATAAGCAACAAAACGACAATGAACTCTGGAACATGATTGATAGTTCCTTCATCACTACATTACCGGATACATGGGGATTAAAACAGAAGTTCATATTACTGGCCATTAACAATTGGGACGATGAGTATCAACGTGTCAATCTTGGTGGAATCACCTGCGACTCGGACGACTACTATATCATGGAATCGATCCGCAACCGCGTATTCCTTCCTAAACCGGCACCGGGAGAAACGCAATACCTGGGATTCTTCCACACAGGAGCATATCAGGAAAGTATCGGTGGTTATGGTGGCATTCAACATTGCCTCATTCCTGCACCAAAGCACGTATTGATTGACAAGGATGAAGATGGAAAAATCACCACACGTTTATTTGCCAAAGAGCAAAGTGCAAAAAATATGATGAAAATTCTGGGCTATTAATCTCCCGTTACCAAATAAATCAGCAGAGGCGGTCCCGTATGTGGAGATCGCCTCTGTTATTTTATAGAATTCTTAAATGATTTTATATTTTCATGATCGCCCGGTAACCTGTCCAACCGCATTGATAGAGACAGATTCCGATGCAGCAATTTCCTCTTTTACACTTCCGCTTCCACCGCTCTTCACTACCATAAACTTCTCCTTCCATTTCAGGAACCAGGTTTCATAGTACGTATAACTCAACCATGAAACCAAAATGGTTAATCCGGTAGCCAGTGTATACATTAAAATATTAAACAGAAGTGGAGAAGACTGCAAATCAAACTTCGCAAAAACTGTAAACAGTATTGCGATGATAATCGTATGGTACATATAAATACCATAGGAAATATTTCCTAACGTATTAAATGCAGGGTGACGCATCTTCACCGGATAAGATTTATTCGTAGAAACATTTATAATCACAAGAAGGAATATCAAAGCCTCCAGCAATGTATCTCCCTGAAATTTATATTCAATAAAGAACAGTGATAAAAACAGAAACATCGTCACCGTATTGGTTACAGGATGATAAAAGAAACTCATCGCCTTTTCTTTCTTGTGATAAAGATACCATGCTCCGAGTGCTCCTACTGCCATTTGTTCAATTTTAAACAGATTCCAGTACAACACAAACTTATTGCAAATCGTCTGCAAAGTTCCGGCAGGAAGGTTTGTTGCAATTAATCCCATTGTCACAGAAACTAACAGTTTCCCGACAATTAAAATCAAGAGCATCCTGACAAACCGTTTACGGAAAGTACGAACCAACCAGGGCCATATAAGATAGAACTGCTCCTCTACCCCTACGCTCCAGGTTTGACTGCCACCAACTACTTCTACACTATTATAGCGGACTAAATTTGGCAACATAAAGAAGGATAAACCAAACCAAATCCAGAAATGATGCGATAGAAGATGTTGCCCGTTACCACCAATATCAAAGAAATGCGGGACAATAAAGAATGCAATTGCAATTACCAGATAATAGACGGGCCAAATACGAAGTATCCTTCGAACATAGAATTTTTTTAACGCAACCGTACCTGTTTTGGTCGTTTCAGCCAATAATAAATACGTGATCAGAAATCCACTTAGCACAAAGAAAAAGCTAACGGCTTTATGTCCGAAAGCCTGAATAATGGTACTGAGGAGTCCATCACCAGTAAATGCCGAGGCGTAATATGTCCCATTAACAGAGGCCCATAATTTATACTGTTCGATATGATGAAAAATAACGGCAGTAGCCGCAAAGAACCGAAGACCATTGAGGCCTCCGAAATAAATTTTGTCGTTGGGGGTCTGACTCATACAATTGGTTATACGCCAATGACATCCAAGGGTTTCGGTCAGACCTGCTTTGCGGCCCTTCAAAAAGTGGTATATTATCCAGAAGGTCAATGAATTACTACCCATCCCCTACAATCCAACTGATCGATTACTTAAAACACCTGCGAACCCCGGATTCTGATCGGCCGGCCGTAAACAGAACGAGGCTATCTTTTCTCTAAGACAGCCTCGTTCATTGGTGTAAACCTTTTTATTTTGCCTTGCGGAAAAGGAAACGGGTCATATAAATACCCTGACCTTTACCTTCTGAAGGACTTTGAACACCGGTAGTCACTGCAAACAACTCCCAGCCTTCCTTTGTATATTCATTCACTTTATCAACGATCAGCTTATCATTATTGGCGATATTACCAAAATTGATACCCACCATACTATAAAGGTTCATCAATTCCTTCTCGATAGCAGAACCATCAGCAGAGGTTGAAACGATACGGGAACGCCCTAATCCACCTGGTACTATAGACTCCACGGTAGAAAACTGACGATACTCATATTCAACTGGTGCAGGAGCCGGACGGAATGCTAGGAACAGAATGACACCGGCTGTCATTAAGATCGATGGAATTAAAACCTGAATTTTGTTTTTCATAGATGATATGATTTAAGCGATTATTTTCCAAATTTGCAGAATCTGGCATACAATATGCATGCCAGCAGATTCCGCAGAACAAAAATATAAATCCTATAATATGTCAACTCATAAATTTCTTTCAATTGTTGTATTCTTATTCCTGAGTGTAGTAACGCTGTCCTCAAACGCACAACAACCGGTCATGAATGTAAGCGAGATGATCGTCACTATCGGGAAAGATGAATTCAAAGGACCTGATTTCAATATACATTTCAATTATGGTAGTTGGAGCCCCAGCCAGACCTTATACAATAACGAAGGTCTTGTCATTACTGCTTCATTTAAACTTGCAACCAACAGTACAGCCAGGAGTGAAGTAAAGAACTCCAGTCTTAGAATTTTAGTAAAATATACTGCGATGTACATGGGAGAAAAGCGCGAAAAAACCACGGAGCAAATCAAGTATCTGGATGCCGAAAGAAAGTTCAGCACCGGTGAATCTTTTAGCTTCAAACCAACCAAGTATGATATTCGTATTGTGAAAATAAACTTCAAAGGCGAACTAACGCAATAAGATTAAACGATAAAATTGAAGCTGCATCGTAATAACGTTGCAGCTTTTTTATTTTCTATAATTATTCAAACCTTCATTCAGCACTCTGTCAAGATACAGATTAAAAGTGCGGGAATAATCGAAGCCTGAATGAACTGCAGCTGTATCAATAGCCGACCAGTTGCATAAATCGAGGTTATACAGGAAAGTCTCCTCTATTTGATACATCTGTTTAAGAATAGAAATATTTCCTGCCATCTTTTCCCACTCACCTGAATGAACCATTTCAATCAACAGAACAGGATGATATCCCTTTTCCTTATCATAAATAATAATATCGGGTTGTTCAGAATTCAGGTCAGCCAAATCGAGGTACCCTTCCTGCACTACCTCAAAACGATTTCTGTTCACCTTTTTAGAAAGATGATAAAGTAAAACCGATGCAATAAACTTCTTTCTACCGGTTTCCGGATCTTGCCAGTTTCGAAGTAATACGGCCATATTTCTCAATTTTTCTCAAAGTTAATTTCCGCCAATTGCCAAGGTGTTAACTTTTTAATCCTTAATGATTTTTTAACACACTTTAATCTTTTGCTTTAATAAGATTTACGTAAACACTTGATTATATGAATATTATGCTAAAATATACACCCTACTCTACAGAAAAACACTAAAATATCCAGTATGTCTTTCAACAAACAAAAGTTAAAAAGATTGGGTGAAAATACAATAATTGTAGGTGAATTTATGTTTATCTTTGACAAACGAAAATCTGACAATCCCTTATACCCATGAAAAAACTCCTCATATTAATTGGATTCACTGTCTTCATCGCAAGCTGTGGACCAGACTACAAAGCTGAAGTAGAGCGCATGATGAAAGAGCGCGATAGTTTAATGGCACAGTACGATGCCAAGGACTCCGTGATCAACGGCTACATGCAAGATATCAGCGAAATTCAAACAAGTATTGAAACGCTTACACAGCAGGAAGAAATGCTGAACCGTGAAGGTGCTACAAATCCGGAGACTTCTCCTGATGCGAAAGCAAAAATCATGGGAGATATCGAAGCGCTTCGCCAGTTAATCGACCAGAACAAAAAGAAACTGGGAGAATTACAAGCACGCGTTCGTAAATCAAACGTGAAAGTTGCTGAGTTGGAGAAAATGATCGCCAGCCTCAACACACAGTTAGCACAGCGTGATTCAAGCATCTCTTCTTTAAATGAAAACATTCTTGCATTAAATGGTACCATCACCAATATGCAAGGTCAGATGGATACCATTAAAATGGATGTTGCTCAGAAAACTGCTGAAATCAGTGACAAAACTACCCGTCTGCACACTGCGTACTACACTGTAGGTACATACAAAACGCTCCGTGACAAGAAGGTATTATCTAAACAAGGTGGTTTCCTCGGTCTTGGTAAAGCTAAAACAATGGTTCCTGACTTCAACCAGGAAGCATTTACCCGTATTGACCTTACGTCAACTAAAACAATTGAGTTGAATACAAAGGCTGCGAAACTGGTAAGTACACACCCAAGCGGTACTTATACTCTTCGTAAAGAAAACGAGAAAATTACTGCAATCGAAATTACTGATCCTGATAAATTCTGGCAGGCTTCAAAATACTTAGTTGTAGTTACTGAGTAATATATTATTGATTAGATAAAAGGCTGTTTCCTCTGGAGACAGCCTTTTTTTATTTCATATGGAAACCGTGGAAAAATATTGGACCAATTCCGGATAGGGAAACATCTCTTTTATATCTTCACATCAATGAGATCAATTTATTACTTCTTCTTTATCCGTTTAGGTGGGTGGAAAATTCAAGGGGATGTACCCAGAGATTTGAAAAAATACATCATTGCCGTTGCTCCTCATTCCAGCAACTGGGATTTTCCCATAGGCCTGGCTGTTAGAAGTATCAAACGTTTTAAGTCCAACTTCCTCGGTAAAAAGGAATTATTTAAAGCTCCCTTCGGTTGGTTGTTTAGAAAACTGGGTGGATATCCCGTTGACCGTAGTCATAAAACAAATCTGGTTGATCAGGTAGTGGATATTATCAAAAACAACGAACACTTTGTTATAGCAATTGCACCTGAAGGCACCCGTAAAAAAGTGGATAAATGGAAAAGCGGGTTTTATCATATTGCACATAAGGCCGGAATTCCCATCGTATTTGCCAGCTTCGACTATCCCACAAAAACTGTAGAGTTCAGATCACCCTTTTACCCTACCGGCGACCTGGAAAAGGATGCGAAAGTTATTATGGAATTCTTTGAAGGGAAAAGAGGAAAGAACAGAAAAGTTTGTCCGGTTATATAATCACAATTTTCATTTTGATTATCAAATAATTAGAAAATATTACCTCCTGCGTTAAAACAATATAGGATAACAATCGTTTTTAATAGTAATACTATCAAGGTAGTATTCAATAAAAACACAGGTAGGTTAGGTTTTTAGGTAGAAGCAGGCCTCTCGATCGGGAGGCCTCTTCATTTTACCCCAATCAGATTCCTGCCATCAACGGCTGCAATGCCTTTATAAGATTATCTTCAATTCGTTGCAAGCTGTTTTCTGAAGAAGCCCGTTCAAAATTCTTTCCGGTAATTTTTTGATACAGCTCAATATACCGGTCACTAACTTCCTTCACAAATTCATCCGGGAAAACAGGAATTTCCTGTCCTTCCAGACCCTGGAAATTATTAGCGATCAACCATTGTCTTAAAAACTCCTTGCTTAACTGCCTCTGGGGTTCACCGCTTTTTTGACGCTCCTCATATCCGTCTGCATAAAAATAACGGGAAGAATCCGGCGTATGAATTTCATCGATGATATAAATTTTATCATTTGAACGACCAAATTCATACTTGGTATCCACCAGAATCAAGCCTTTATCAGCAGCCATTTTACTACCTCTTGCATATAAAGCGCGGGTATAATTTTCAATCTGCACATATTCATCTTCCGGAACGATTCCCTGACTAATTATCTCTTCGCGGGAAATATCCAGATCATGTCCATGGTCACTCTTGGTTGTTGGAGTCAGAATTGGCTCCGGAAACGGATCATTCTCATTTAAACCATCCGGCATACTAACACCACAAATTATGCGTTTACCACTACTGTATTCACGCCAGGCATGGCCACTCAGGTAACCACGAATTACCATCTCCACTTTATATGGCTTGCAAAGCACTCCGATGGTTGCATTTGCATCCGGAACACTGATCACCCAATTTGGACAAATATCGCGTGTTGCCTCCAGAAAATATGCCGCCAACTGATTCAAAACCTGACCTTTATATGGAATCGGTCGAGGCATAATAAAATCAAAGGCAGAAACTCGATCGCTCACTACCATCACCATTAATCGATTATCAATGATGTACACATCCCTCACTTTTCCATGGTAAACGGAAGTAATTGATGGCAATTTAAATTGAGTACGGGTGATGCATTGTTCATCACTGATGAGCGGTTCCATATTCATCTATAGGTTTAATGCAAAATTAACTTTTAACTCATTGTGGAGGCTATTCTGAACATTATTAAATATACACTGTTTAGTTTTGGACCGTGTATAAAATCGCCTACTCCCCCATTTATGTCCTTCCTTTGCCTGCCGGACATCGCTTTCCTATGGCGAAATACGAACTGATTCCGGAACAATTGCTGTATGAAGGAACTATTGAGTCCTCCCAACTCTTTACGCCACGGGCAGTAGAAAATTCTATTGCAGAATTAGTTCACACCAAATCCTACATTGAAAAACTAAATACACTTCAATTAACAGAGAAGGAAATCAGAAGAAGCGGTTTTCCTCTAACCCGAACCCTGATAGAACGCGAATTCATTATTTGTGGCGGAACCTGTGAAGGAGCTGTAGCTGCTTTGAAAGATGGAATTGCCTTCAATATTGCTGGCGGCACACACCATGCATATGTAGACAAGGCGGAAGGGTTCTGTTTATTGAATGACCAGGCGGTTGCTGCAGCTTATCTGCTGAAGAACAAACAGGCTAAACGAATACTGATTGTCGATTTAGATGTGCATCAGGGAAATGGAACTGCCAGTATTTTTAACAATACCCCGGAAGTTTTCACTTTCAGCATGCATGCAGGTCATAATTTCCCACTACAAAAGGAGCGTTCTGATCTTGACATCTCACTTCCTGATGGTTGCACAGATGAATTTTATCTTGACACTCTTCGTGACACCCTTCCCTATCTGCTTACTACTCACCAACCGGACTTTATTTTCTATCAGTCAGGAACGGATATTTTGCAAACAGATAAACTTGGTCGTTTGCAGATCAGCAGAAATGGATGCAAGGAACGTGATCAGCAGGTATTAGAGATGGCTAATCGAAACGAAATCCCCTTGATGGTGACCATGGGTGGTGGATACTCGCCAAAGATCAGTGACATTGTAGAAGCCCATTGCAATACATTTCGGATAGCCGCAACGTTATACAGCTGAACTGCCTGAAGGAATATCTCCCGGTCCAGGCTTCCGTTCTTCATCCTGACGTCGTTGTGCTGCTTTCTCTTTCTCAGCGGTAACTCTATCGTATGCAAAAATGATATCACGAACCAAACGGTGACGCACTACATCTGTAGCATCGAGATGTACAAAACCAATTCCATCAATATTCTTCAGAATACGTGTTGCCTGAATTAAACCTGATGGCTGGTTACGCGGTAAATCGACCTGGGAAGTATCACCTGTGACTATCATTTTTGCACTTGGTCCCATCCGGGTAAGGAACATCTTCAGCTGGCTCTCTGTCGCATTTTGCGCTTCATCCAGAATCACATAGGCATGATCAAGTGTACGTCCACGCATGAACGCCAAAGGAGCTACTTCAATGACACCGTTCTCGATGAATGTACGAAGTTTTTCGCCCGGAATCATATCGAACAAAGCATCATATAACGGCCGCAGATACGGATCAATTTTCTCCTTCAGATCACCCGGAAGAAAGCCCAGATTCTCGCCTGCCTCAACAGCCGGACGTGTCAATATAATACGACGGATCTCTTTATTTTTCAATGCCCGTACAGCTAATGCTACCGCCGTATAAGTTTTTCCGGTTCCAGCAGGTCCAATGGCAAAAACGATATCATTCTTATCGCAAGTTTCTACCAGTTTACGCTGATTGGGAGTCCTGGCGCGCACCAATAATCCTCCCGGACCAAACACCAGCACATCCTTACCATCTACCGGTCCACCCTGTGCAATACCTGAGTTCTTTGCAACAGAGGCTTCTCTGGCAGCTTCCCCATTCAGCAGATACTCTACTTCAGTTGGCGTCAGGATTCCGTGTTCACGGTAATGACTTAATAACTTATTTATTTTTTCTCCAGCCTGTAACAAAAGCGGATCAGGACCTATTAATTTCAATTCGTTGTTACGTCCGACAACTTTTAACTCCGGAAAATTCCTTCTGATCACATCCAGGTTCGCATCGTTCACTCCAAAAAAATCAACGACATTTGCGAAATCAATGGTAATTACTATTTCTTTCAACTGCTATTTTTGTTTTTCTTTCAGGAAGTAAAGATAAGCAGAGTTCTCTTCATTCCTGCATGACTATCTGATGAAAAAAAATCTCCCCAACAAACAAAATTCACAAGGCAAGAAAACTGCCTTTGACAATATGCTGGAACGGCTATCCTCAAAACAGTTAAAAAAGGATATTAAAGCTGCAGCGAAGAGTGTTGGTGAAGAAGGAGATATCTTTTTAAAACTATCTCTTCATCCAACCATCGAAATAGCTGCAAGGGCATCCTGGGCATATCGTGACTGGGCCATCCTTTATCCGGAAAAGAGCAGGAAACTTAGTCCGAAGGTTATTCAGACACTCCATAAAACCACCAAAGGAAGTGTAATCAGGAATTTACTGGGAGCATTTCTGGATCAAGGATTCCCCAAGTCCGTCTATGTCCGTTTATTAGAGGTTTGCATGTACCATTTTACCAGAAACGGTTATGCCATCGCCGTTTATGCCAATATCCTGGGGATCTTTGCGGACATAGCAAAAGTTCATCCGGAGATAAAACAAGAGGTTCTTCTGTTAGCCGAACGCCACCCTATGAACGATCAATCAGGTTTTATCGTTCGGTTACGAGCCGTCGCAACCGCCTGAAATAATTAGAAGCCCAACTTTAACGTTAGCTCACAGGATTTGGCTATTTTTGAAACGGTGAGTACAGAACAGGAAATGACCAGGCTTTCTGACGAGGAGTTGGTTCGTATGTATAAGGATACAGACGACAACAACTGTGTTGGTCATTTATACAAACGTTACACCCACCTTGTATTCGGAGTTTGCATGAAATACCTCAAGGATGAGGATGAAAGCAAAGATGCTGTGATGCAGATTTTCGAGAAACTACTCATCGAACTCAAGCGGCATGAAATCGGCTTCTTTAAAGGCTGGCTTCATAGCGTAACCAAGTTTCATTGCCTCATGCTCTTACGGGCCGGAAAAAAAGAAATCCACGGACTTGATCCGGCGATTATGGAAATTCAGGGCTCTATGCATCCTAGCAGTGCTCCGGTAGAAGAAGTTCTTGAAAAAGAGCGAAAACTTCAACTACTGGAAGAAGCAATTGCCGAACTGGACGAAGCCCAACAACGATGTATCCGCCTCTTCTACCTGGAAGAGAAAAGTTATCAGGAAGTAGCTGAAATCTCTGGGTATAACATGAACCAGGTAAAGAGTTATATCCAGAACGGGAAAAGGAATTTAAAAATACTAATGACCAAACATGAACACGAGCAGTAATCAGCATCAACCGGCAGGATCTTGTATCCAACCGGAAGAATTCACTGCCTATCTATCCGGGCAGATGGATTCCAGTGCGCGTCATCGTATTGAGATGCACTTGCTGGACTGTGATTTTTGCAATGATGCCATGGATGGTTTCCTCGAAATGGAATCACCCTCAGGACTTACTGCTATAAATGAAGAATTGAAGGCGGAAGTTGATTTAAACATAGCTTCAACCGCCGGCGAAGATTTCACAAAGGAAGCTACTGTTCGTGTATTATTCCCATGGAGAATGGCCGCTGCAGTAGCACTCATAGCTGTTAGTACAATCACACTTTACCTCGTGATTCCCCGACAAAGTAATCAGGAGTTATTTACACAGGAATACAAGCCCTACCCTGCTGCGCCCGAACCTTCTATCTCTGCAAACGAACCAATACTTCCGGAAAATGAACAGTTAACCAATGGTCAGGAGAAAAACAGCATAAATGAAGAAATTCAAAAAAGTGATGTAAAAGTAGTAGTAGCTACCGATGCGCAAAGTCTCGCAGAAGCTGCCAAAACTCCTGAATCCGTACAAAACAAATACACTTTTGCTTCCGACGAAGTTTCTAACCTCAATGAATCAGATTCAGAGAAAGATAATTCCTCAGGCGGAACAGCCGAAGAAGTCATGTCAGACGCTTCGTTAGCAAAAGCAGAAAAGGAAGTAAGCGCCGCTGTAGCTGCACCTGCATCAGAGAGCATACAACTTTCAGAAACAAAAAGCACAGCCGTTCGCTCCAAGGCTTCTTCCAAAAAGAAAGCAGAAGACTCAGGATTGGAGAATACTTTTAACCAAGGATTGAATTATTACAAAAAAGAGGATTACAAAACAGCCTTAACCCTGTTCGAGAAGTCAATTCAACATCCGGAAGCATCATTTTACGCAGGATCCTGCATGTTGAGTCTGGAAAATCCACACAAAGCAATCGGTTACTTTGACAACTATATTGCCGGAGGAAACCCGAAATTCAGGGAAGCAGCCTGGTGGTACAAAGGCCTGGCTTATTTGAAAACAGACGATAAGAAAAAAGCCAAATCCGCTCTGGAACAAGTAATTACTTTTAAAGGAGAATTTGAACAACAGGCCCGGGAACTGTTAAGAAAATTATAATTCAGGTATTCCTACACAACGTACCTTTGTTACATTATGATGCGATGGATCCTGCCGGTACTAATTTGTATTCCGGCCCTGCTAAAGGCACAATCTACCCCAACCTCTGCCGAAACGAATCTGAAATCTTTCAGTGATGGCGTATATTTTTCCTTTGAGCAATTGAATGCGACAAAACCCGGACTCCAACCGGCGCAACTAAGTCCGCAAGGAGAGAAAACCGTACGGTTACGTCAATGGTTCAAGACCGATAGTTTATACTACTACTACTCCGGAAATAAATTTTCCCTTCCCTATGACTCTATTTATGCATTGGTGGAGGACGGACATATCTACATGCAGAAACGTGGATACATCCATAAAATAAACATCATGGGCAGTTTATGCTACTACACTGAAAGTTATCCCGTAAGCAAAACACCGGCACCGGTCACGATTGATCTTGCCAAGGATGTACTTCCCCGTATTCTCGATTTCAAAACCGGAGAAATTCTGGACTACACCACTTCCGTAATGGAAGAATTGCTGAAAGAGCGTGATGAAGTATTATACACAGAATACATGACTCTGGAAACAGCAAAACTCAGACGACAGTTGTTGCTCCGTTATGTAGAGAAATACAACGATCGACATCCGCTTACTGAAAAAGGGCCCTTGTGAAAGTATTAATCATACAGACCGCTTTTATCGGCGACGTTATTCTCGCCACTCCTGTGATCAGTGAACTCCACCGATGTCAGCCGGGTTTTACGATTGATGTATTGGTACGAAAAGGAAACGAATCTTTACTAGAAAATTTTTCCGGAATCCGCAGCGTTTTAGTTTGGGATAAACGTAATTCAAAAACAAAGCAATTACTATCCATTCTTTTCAAAATTCGAAAAGAAAAATACGACATCGTTATCAACCTGCAGCGATTTGCATCAACAGGACTACTCACAGCTCTCAGTTCAGCCAAAACAAGAATTGGATTTGATAAAAACCCGTTTGCCTTTGCATTTTCCAAGGCGATACCACACGAGATCGGAGAAGACAACTACCGACACGAAACACAGCGCAATCTGGAGCTTGTTGCAGATTATGGCGTAAACCTCAGTGCCAAACCGGTTCTATTTCCATCAGTGTCAGATTTCGAAAAAATAAAACCGTATACCAACCAACAGTACTTTTGCATAGCCCCCACATCTGTATGGCATACTAAGCAAGTTCCTGCAGCAAACTGGACTGCCTTTATTCTACAGTTACACGCCCGATATCCTCAATCGACCATTTATTTACTTGGAGGTCCGGGAGATAATACAGCATGCGATGAAATTCTACAATCCTCATTAGGAGCCAAAGTAGTCAATCTTGCAGGAGCTTTAAGTTTTCTCCAGACAGCAGCACTCATGAAAACCGCTGCCATGAACTTTGTCAACGATTCAGCACCTTTACATATCTGTTCATCGATGGACGCACCGGTCACTGCATTTTTCTGCAGTACAGTTCCTGCATTTGGATTCGGCCCACTATCAACCCAACAAACGATAATTGAAGTAAAAGGGCTTAGCTGCCGTCCCTGCGGATTACATGGATATAAATCCTGCCCACAAGGACATTTCAAATGCGCCCATGAACTTGACATGACCTCCGCCATTCCTGATTGCTAAGATGGAAAAAACAACAATCATTCAACAACTCGGACTATTACCTCATCCCGAAGGAGGCTACTATGTGGAAACATATCGATCCACAGAGAAAGTAAACACTTTACGGGGAGAACGAACAGCCGGAACGTTGATTTACTTCTTACTTGAATCCGAAAACTTCTCTGCCTTTCACCGACTGCAAAGTGATGAAGCCTGGTATTTTCATGCAGGAACTACCTCTGCAGTACATATTATTCATCCTGACGGACAATTAGAAGTAAAGAGAATTGGTCCTTCAGGTCCACCAACAGAACAATGGCAGGTAATGATTCCCGCAGGAAGTTGGTTCGCCGCAGAGGTGCTCCAACCGGATTCTTTTTTACTCGTCAGTTGCAGCGTATCACCCGGCTTTGAATTCAGTGAATTTGAACTTGCACATCGTGACCAACTCATTGAACAATTTCCCCAACACCAGACGCTCATACACCGACTTTGTCGTCAATAATGCAAAGATGACTTTCATCAGAGAAAATACAACGCAACTCAACCATAAAAGAGCGAAATAGTTGTACCTTTGAGAAAAGATCTGCAACATGGAAAAGAAATCCCCTCTGATTCTTTCATTCATCATCGGAGCTGCTGTAGGAGCTGCTGTTGGATACTTACTTGCCAGTGGAAAAGGCGAAGAGATACTTAGTGATTTAAAAGACTCTGCCGGCAAAATGAAAGACGAACTCGACAAACAAGTTGATAAAGGAAAAGAGTTTATCAACGATTTAAAATCAATGGCCGACGAACAAGCATGAGTGAGCAGCAGGATCCCTCATTTGGTAGCTTTGCCCGTGAATTGCGAGCAGACATAGCAGCCTATGTGGACGCACGAGTTGAATACACAAAGCTGGTTGCCTATGAAAAGGTAGCCCGAATGACAGCCTCGGCAACAACTGTAGTTTTACTTGGTGCACTAGCCTTTTTCACCTTTTTCTTTTTATCAATAACTCTTGCATTATTCCTGGGAGAAATCCTTCACAATCAGGTAGCCGGATATGCTATTGTAACAGGAATAGATCTGCTCGCAGTACTTGTAATACTTTGGAGAAAGAACCTCATTGAAGAAGGTATCACTCAGAAAATTGTAGACCAGCTTCTCAAAGAGCACGACAAAGCCGAAGAAGAACAATCCCAAAAAGATGAAACCACTCGATAGACTTCGTGCAGAGCAATCCAGAGCTAAAGCTGAAATGAAAATCAGGGAGACCAGGATATCTGAAAAACTGGATTACCTCGAAGATAATTTCGGTAAGATGGCCATCCATTCTGTTCTACCTTTTAGCAGTGAGCAAATTCAAAAAGCCGGGAACATATTAAACCCGGTCAATAATTTTATTGAAAAGCTGATTCCATCATCTATATCAGATGAGAAGAAGGAAAAATACAAGTCGATCATTAAAACGGTTGAAATGGCTGCTGCCGGACTTGCCTACAACTACATCCGGAAGTTCTTTTAAAGGATAAATCCTATAACATTAAAGTCCCCTCCTCATTTTCAGGCTTGACAATCGGCACTAAAGTAAATTTATACAACTGACAATCAACATTTTAAATAATCTTCATCAAACACTTGTTGTGACATCTATTGTAAATACATTATTTTTGTTTCACTAAATATCAGAACTATGAAAAAAACATTATTTACCCTGTTATTCTCCGCAGCTGTTTGGGGAGCAAATGCACAAACTACATGGAACCTTGATAACTCACATACCAATGTGAAGTTTTCTGTAACACACATGGTAGTATCAGAAGTGGAAGGATATTTCAAAACCTACACCGGAAAAGTAGTTACTAACTCGGCTGATTTTAACGGCGCTAACATTGATTTCAGCGTAGATGTAAACAGCATCAACACTGACAATACTGACCGTGATAAGCATTTAATGAGCGATGATTTCTTCAATGCTGAGAAATATCCAAAAATGACTTTCAAGAGTACCTCTTTCAAAAAAATCAGCGGTAACAAATACGAATTAGTTGGTGACCTCACCATTCGTGATGTGACTAAGAAAGTAACCTTCGAAGTAACTTTTGGCGGAATTGCAAAAGATCCATGGGGCAATACTAAAGCCGGTTTCAAAGCAAAAGGCAAAATCAACCGTAAGGACTATAAATTAATGTGGAATGTATTGACTGAAGCAGGTGGAATGGTAGTTAGCGACGAAGTTGAGATCGTTATCAACCTTGAATTTGCACAGGCAAAATAATAACACCCAAACCCAAAGAGGCTGTCCGGAATCACCGCGACGGCCTTTTTTGCTTTTAGCCCTACGCAAAGAACTGATTTTTGATAGCAATTGAGACATTTATTCAATATTGGACTATCTTTGAATCATGAGTCCGTTAATCACCGAAGAACTGAATCAAAAACAGTTCAGAAACCCGCACCAGCAGGCGCAACTCAACATCATTTATACCTCCGGCTGGTTACAGAATCAGCACATGTTGATTTTCAAAAAATACGGCTTAAGTCATCAGCAATACAATGTGCTTCGGATTTTACGCGGAGCACTACCTGAAGCACTTAGCCTGGGCTCAATTAAAGCACGTATGTTAGATCGCATGAGCGATACCAGCCGTATTGTAGAACGGTTACGGAAATCGGGACTTTTAAAAAGGGCCATCAATACCACTGACAGACGTGTAGCTAAAATCACTATTTCATCAAAAGGACTTGAATTGCTCGAAAGTATGGCAGCAGAAGAATCCAATCTGGATTCCATTTCAAAAGCACTATCCGAAGAAGAGCTACAACAATTGAGCAGTTTACTTGACAAACTCCGTCATCAATAATTATCGGAATCCTCCCGGGAATTTATGGAAACACCATTAGAGGAGGGCATAACCCGAAAACCAGGTTGGCCTATTATACTAGGTCCGCTCGTATTTCTGATTTCCTTCTTTCTTCCCTCCCCTGACAGCTTTTATCCGCTCATACCGGTAATGATAGGGCTCACCATTTGGATTGCACTCTGGTGGCTTACTGAAGCAGTACATATAGCTGTCACCTCGTTCATTCCATTTATATTTATTCCGGCCTGTGGCATTGCAGACATCAAAGTTGTATCAGCCCAATACATGGACCCTATACTATTTCTGTTTCTAGGCGGATTTCTACTCAGCTTTGCCATCGAAAAATGGGGCTTACACCGACGCTTAGCTTTATTCATTCTTTCGTCTACCGGACACTCAGCAGGCAATATTCTAATCGGAGTAATGCTCACTGCATTTATCATCTCCATGTGGATTTCCAACACAGCCACTGTCATGATGCTCATTTCTGCTGTTCTAGCTGTAATTTATCAGTTAAACCATCATCTCAAAAACAAGGAGCATCACCGGGTCATTGGATCTGCCTTATTAATCGGACTTGCCTATTCAGCCAATATTGGTGGCATGTCGACATTGGTTGGAACACCCACCAACATGATTTTCTACCGTTCATACAGTGAACATTTCGGCACCACCTATCCAATCACCTTCACCGGCTGGATGGCTTTTGCTTTGCCAGTTGCACTATCGTTATTGATTACAACATGGCTTGTACTTCGATTCACCTTACTGAAAAAATTAGCAGCCATACCTTTTGACAAAGAAGTATTCAAGGCCCAACGCAAACAACTTGGCAACTGGAATAAAGACGAACGACTCACTTTTTTAGTATTCCTGCTCACCGTGATTTTATGGTTCACCCGAGCTAATTTCGAACTTGGAAGTGTCACACTTCGCGGATGGTCATCTTACTTCCCCTACCCCACGCAGATCACTGACGGAACGGTAGCCATGTTCATGGCCTTATTGCTCTTTGTAATCCCCTCCTCAACAGAAAAAGGGCGCAGTTTATTGACCTGGACCGAAGCATCAAAAATCCCCTACGAAATCATCCTTCTTTTCGGCAGTGGATTTGCTTTGGCCAAAGGGTTTGAATCATCCGGTCTCAGCAATTGGCTTGCTCAGCAGTTGCATGCATTAAAGGGAGTACATCCATTCCTGATTATCGTAACGATCGGAATTATTGTCACCCTGATAAGTGAATTTGCCTCTAACGTTGCCAGCATTCAACTGGTAATGCCGGTTCTTATTTCTCTTCAGGCAGTAGTTGGACAACATCCGGCATTGTTACTGGTCACTGCAGCACTGGCAGCTTCTTTAGGATTTATGTTGCCGGTTGCCACTGCCCCCAACACCATTGTATTCTCCAGTGGTCATATTAAAGTCAGGGAAATGGCTATGGCTGGACTGATTATTGATCTAGCAGGAATACTGATCATTTCGATTTACCTGTACTGTTTTTTCTAGAAATAAATTCATCTCCGTTTAAAAAGTCAGATTTTCTTACATTGCCTGATATTGCATCAACCGAAGGACTAAACGTGTCGTTCAATAAGCATATTTGAATTGACTAAAGATGTTTGAAACGTGTAGAAAGATCGTACTTGCCCTGCTTTTAATGACGGGGGTCACTCCATTATCTGCTCAGCAATGTATAGAGTGTGGTGATGGGTCATCAGGAAGCTTTGATGCTACCCAAGACACTATTTTAACAGGCGGCATCTATTATTTTGAAGAATTCATCATTCAACAAAATGTAAAAGTGCTTATCCGTGGGGAAAATCCCCTGATCATCTATTGCAAGGGATTCATCAATATTCAAGGTATTCTAGATGCTAGTGGTGAAAATGGCGAAGATGGTCTCCAAAACCTTACAGGCGGAAAAGGATATGCCGGCGGCTTCAATGGTGCGGATGGAATATATACAACCCAACCCATTCAATCCGGGAATTCAGGTTTTGGTCCTGGTAGCGGCAATGGAGGAATAAACAGCGGAGGAAGTGGCGCAGGTTATGCTTCCAACGGCTTAGGATGTACAATAAACGGAGGATTAACCTATGGTGATGCTCAGCTTACGAATCAATACGGTGGTAGCGGCGGCGGTAGTGGCTTCGCTACAACAGGATGTGGTTCTGGAGCCGGTGGTGCCGGAGGTGGATTTATCCATTTAAACAGTTGTGCAGGAATTATAATTGGTGAAAACGGATCCATCCTCTCTAACGGTGGCGACGGCGGAAGCGGTCAATACTGCAGCACAGCAGGCGGAGGTGGATCAGGAGGGTCAATTCGAATAAGTTCCCGTTTCATCGATCTTAAAGGACGTATAATTGCACTGGGAGGATTTGGAGGTAATCCATTGAATTCACTTCCATGTTCACAAGGTGGAAATGGATCTGAAGGAAGAATACGAATCGACTATCACGATTTATACAACGATGGAATTATTCTGCCGACTCCCTTCACCAAGGCACTGTTCAATGCCGGAATCAGGAGAGTTGTTGATACCAAATGCTATAACACACCCACAGGTTTTATAAAAGCGCGCGCGAGTGGCGGAGAAAAACCCTATACCTATTTGTGGTCAACAGGAAGTACCAACGAAGAAATCGTAAACCTTCAACCAGGCTTTTATACTGTAACTATAACCGATGCGAATGGTTGTTCAGTCGTTCAACAGGCTGAAGTAAATCAACCCTCACAAATTCAATCAGAAATCACCACATACCCGCCTACCTGTTCTCAGTCAGGAGATGCAGTAGTTTTAGCCAATACAACAGGTGGGAATCCATTCCCCTATAAAAAATCATTGGCAACTACACTATGGTCTAACACCTCGTGCAACGGACTCATGTTTGATTTTCAGGTAGACATAACTGCCAAACTAAACTACCTGACTTTGCAGCTACCGGATACCGGATTACAACAGATCAGTGTGTATTTCAAAACAGGAACGATGGTACAGCATGAATTCAATCCCAATGACTGGCAATTGATTTCTTCAACAGCTGTAAATGGATCTGGAAGTGATGATGAAACACCTATCGATTTAAGTAATCTACCATTACTGACACCCGGCCGATATTCCTTTTATATTTACAACCATCAATCGCCTATTCTTTGCGTAAGCAATAATGTTCTTGGAAGCACCTTTAATTTTGATCATGTAATCAGCTTATATCAAGGTACAGGCAGAGGCAGCTCCTCCAATATTTTTCAGGCACCTGTCACCTCTACTATGAATCTTGGAGGAAGGATATCCTATGAAGTTCCATCCTCCTCAAATGCTCCTTACAGCTACTCAGCAGGAACATTAACCGGAGCAGCTATTTCGGGACTTAGTCCAGGCTCACATAACATCACAATTAAAGATGCGCTTGGATGTTCTGTCCAAAAAACAATCCTGATCGATACACCATCTGAACCAACCATCACGAATGCCACTGTACAGTCGCCGAAGTGTCACGACTCAAACGACGGAAGCATACTCATCAATGCAAATCCAGGAACAATTACACGGTATGCATCAACGCAACCACCGGTCACCTTACCCGTCAACGGATCCTTTATTCAGATAAGCAGCACTTACGATGCAATTCTGGAAGCCATCGATCTCTATACACTGACAAACGGAACAATAGAAATTTACACTAAATCAGGAGGGTATTCAGGATTTGAAAACAACTCATCAGTCTGGACTTCGCTTGGGAACTACACAGTAAACACTGCTGCAAATCCGGTGCGGATTCAACTGAATAATCTCCAGCTGCTACCTGCCGGCACTAACAGTATATACATCTATTCTCCGGATGGCATTATAAAAAATGCAGATTCAGCCTCTACATTTATTCAGAACGGACTATTACTTTCCCGCTCTTCTGCAGCTATAGGAAATCAAAATCCTTTTAACACAACAATTAAATCAAATGCATACTTTGCCGGGACACTTATTTACAAAGAAGCAAACTCAGGATTGAATTACCTCTGGAGCAACAACTCTTCTTCCAATCAGATCCAACAACTTTCAGCAGGAACCTACACGCTAACTGTATCACAGGGAAATGCCTGCAAAACAAGTGCGGTTTATCAATTAAATGCTCCTTCACCAATCACGGTGTCAAGTTCTACCTCACCAGAAAACGATACAGAAAACGATGGTGCAGTAACTATTCATGTTGATGGTGGAATACCTCCCTATTATATTCAATGGCCTAACGGAGTTACCGGTCAGCATTTATCACAACTGAGTGCCGGTGAATACCCGGTATTTATTGCTGACTTAAACGGCTGCGTTTTAAGAGACACCATTCGTATAAGCAGATTTGACACGCCGATAAAAACAGAAGGATGGCTAACTATCCAACCCAACCCCGGACAGGGATTTATCAAGGTCAGCGAAGAAGTGAAAGGCATGAGCGACTGTGAGATGAGTTTGTTTGACCATCTTGGCCGATTAATTCTTAAGCAACAAACCAATATTTCAACTTTAATGACAACAGGACTAAACCTCAGTCATTTATCTGACGGAAACTACATCTTACAAGTGCGAGACAGTGACCAGCTGTTTCATGCCAGAGCAATAATTATCCGATAATCAGAAATTCGCGGATACTACCGATTCATTGATTATTTTAGAGGCCGCAAACTCCTCTGAAATAACATGAAAAGGATTCTACTCAACTTTCTTGTATGCATCGCCGGTATCTTTCCGGTCCATAGTCAGAATATCATCCCTGACATTGTACATTATACCATTCAGGTTGATGACATCAACTACAGCGCTAAAACAATTTCGGGTGTCACCACACTTCGTTTTACCTCTGACAGCACAACATTTTCACAGCTAAATCTGAGTCTGCTGAAGCTTACCATTGACTCCATTCAACAAAATGGAGCATCGTTGGTCTACACCTATAACGACACCGCCATTGGCATCACACTTCCTGTACCAGTTTCAGTAGGTGACACACAGGAAGTAGCTGTTTATTACCATGGAGCTCCGAAGATGGATCCATCCGGTTGGGGAGGATTTTATTTTAGCAGCACCTATGCCTTCAATCTCGGAGTAGGTTTTGATTCAGACCCACACGTATTTGGACGTGCATGGTTTCCCTGCAACGATGTATTTACCGACAGAGCATCGTATTCCTTCCTTATCAATACCGCGACAGGTTACAAAGCATTTTGTAATGGTATACTCACCGGTTCTACCCCACTGCCCGGAGGTAAAATTCAATGGCAGTGGGAATTCACACAGGAAATTCCGACCTATCTCGCTTCAATGGCTGTTGCCCCTTATTATACCTGGCAACGGAATTACCAGAACATTCCTGTAGAAATCGCCTGCCTTCCTGTTGACTCCAATAATGTGACCGGCTCATTCATTCATCTTGATAGTGTAATCAGCCATTATATCGACGCATATGGCCCCTACCGCTACGACAAAGTAGGCTATTGCTTAATTCCATTCAGCTCCGGAGCCATGGAACATGCGAGCAGCATACACATTGGAAAACCATTTATTGACGGCTCACTCAACAACGAAACGTTATGGATACATGAATTAGCCCATATGTGGTGGGGCGATTGGGTTACCTGCGAGACAGCGGGCGATATGTGGCTGAATGAAGGATTTGCAAGTTTTAACGAAGCCTATATCTCAGAACAACTTTATGGCACCACTGCATACCGTGACTGGTTCAGAAGTAATCACAGAAGAGTTCTTCAGTTTGCACACATTACTGACAACGGATACCTTCCACTGATTAATATTCCGCATGCGCATACTTATGGTCCAACTGTATACAACAAAGGAGCCGATGTTGCTCACACATTGCGCTATTACATGGACGACGCTTTATTCTTCGATGGATGTAAAGCATACATGAATAATCGCGGAAACGGAAATGCCAACAGCTATCAATTCAGAGATGAACTCACCAGCTCCAGCGGAATTGATATGACGCGTTTCTTTGATGACTGGGTTTTCACACCTGGATTTCCGCACTTCTCTATCGACTCTGTAGTTATGATGCCCGGAGGATTAAATCATTACTTCATCTACACCCGACAAAAGAGCAAAGGAAACAGTCACCTCTACAATATGCAGGTGGAAATCACTCTAGCAGATCAATTTCAAGACACCACTGTAACAGTAACCATCGATAGCCTAACGAACGTTTTTCATATTGCAACACCCAATGCTCCCACATGGATTTCCATAGACAGATATGATCATATGGCAGATGCAATTACCGATTACGAGCGAATTATAACTGCCACCGGAGCTTACACCATGCCGGAAACCAATGTCCAATTAAACGTTCAGACATTAGGAACTGACACAAGCATTGTTCGTATCGAACATCATTGGGTTGCACCGGATCCATTCAAGAACACAGGATCAGGAATACGAGTAAGTGATTATCATTACTGGAGTGCCGACGGATTCTTTGAGCCAGGATTCCGTACGAAAGCGACATTTACCTATAACGGATCATTTAGTACAGCTACCGGATACATCGACAACACATTCATCAACGGGACAGAAGATAGTCTTGTTTTACTCTATCGTCCGAATGCAGCCTACGAATGGGAAATACAAACTGGAGTTACACTTTCTACAGGAAACAAATTCGATAAGATCGGAACAATTACCACTGACACATTAAAAATCGGAGAATACAGTCTTGGCTACCGCGATTACACCACAGGCTATTTTGCACCGGGTGAAGAGTTAAAATCCACACTCAACATCTGGCCCAACCCAACACATGACACAGTTAATCTCCAGTTTACAGCAGCAGAAAAATCGAAAAACTACCTGCTAAGCATTGTAGATGTTAATGGGAAAGTAATAATCAACCGCACGATACAATCAGGAGAACTTCAAAACTGGAAACCTATCAAACAAAGCAATGGCACCTACTTCGTGCGCATTTTTGATCAGCAGACTGAAGTCGCCAATGGTAAATTTCAATTAATAAAATAAATCAGCACCCATCCACGACGGAATATGCCGCCACTCAACTACCCTATTGTTCAACTCAAGAAAGGCAAAGAAAAATCATTACTTCAACGACATCCCTGGGTATTCAGTGGTGCTATTGCCCATGAGCCGTCTAATTTAGCTGAAGGCGCCATTGTACAGGTCATCAGTGCAGATAAACAGTATCTCGCCACAGGACATTTTCACAAAGGCACCATTACCGTACGTTGCTTCGATTTCACAGGAGAACCGGCCAACACGGAACTGTTCCGCAAAAAAATCAGACAAGCCGTGGCACTACGTCAATCAATTGCATTGCCTTCTGTCAACACCAATTGCTATCGACTATTGCATGGTGAAGGAGATGGAATGCCCGGATTGATAATCGACATTTATTTCAATACAGCCGTCATTCAGACCTATACCATCGGCATGCACCAGCTAAAAGAACAGCTGGTATCGGCACTACGGGCAGAAATACCACAGCTGGAAGCCATCTACGATAAAAGTATGGACACCATGCAAAAGCACGGCACCCATATTTCCGGAGATGAATATTTATACAAATCCGAAGGGTATACACCACCGGAAGCAGTTATCGAAAACGGCATCAGGTATTCCATCGACTTCATTAACGGACAAAAGACAGGTTTTTTCCTCGACCAACGCGACAACAGGTATTTGCTTCGACAGTATTCTAATGAAAAAAAGGTGCTCAATACTTTTTGCTATACAGGCGGATTTTCGCTTGCAGCATTACTTGGAGGAGCAAGCCTGGTTCATTCTGTTGATAGTTCAAAAAAGGCCATTGAGGGAGTGGAAGAGAACATTAAGATCAATGCATTTCCAGGCAATCATCAGAGTTACGCCATGGATGTAATGACCTTTTTAAAACAAAGCGAAGAACAATACGATGTAATTATTCTGGATCCACCAGCTTATGCCAAACATCTCAGTCAGACTGGAAATGCCATGATAGGCTATAGGAATCTTAATACAGAAGGCATAAAAAGAATCAAACCCGGCGGAATACTCTTTACTTTCTCCTGCTCTCAGGCGATCGACAAAGAACTCTTTCGCAAGCTTATCTTTCAGTCTGCATTACAGGCAAAACGAGAAGTCAAAATACTACATCAGCTCAGTCAACCTGCCGATCACCCGGTAAGTATTTACCATCCCGAAGCAGAATACCTGAAAGGGTTGGTCCTGTTCGTAGAATAAACCCAATATCACCGGGTATAAACAGCAGTAACATTCACTATCTTTGCAAAAAAATACCATGTATCCAAACGTCCCAAATCTTCACCACAAGGATTCAAGAAATTTTTTTCTGATTGCAGGCACCTGCGTTGTGGAGTCGGAAGACATCACTTATAAGACAGCCCACACTTTACAGCAAATCACTAATCGGCTGGGCATCCCCTTTATTTTTAAAGCCTCTTATCGCAAAGCCAACCGGACAAGAATTGATTCTTACACTGGAATGGGAGATGAACGCGCATTAGGCATATTATCCTCTGTAGGGAAAGAATTAAAACTCCCATTGCTCACTGATATTCACGAAAGCCATGAAGCGGCAATCGCAGCCGAATATGTAGACATTCTTCAGATTCCAGCGTTTCTCTGCCGGCAGACCGATTTATTAGTTGCAGCAGCTAAAACGCATAAAGTTGTCAATATTAAGAAAGGCCAGTTTCTATCACCTGAAGCAATGAAATTCGCCATGCAAAAGGTAATTGATGCCGGTAACAACAAAGTAATGTTGACTGAAAGAGGCACCTCTCTCGGATACGGAGATCTGGTTGTAGATTACCGTTCTATTCCAATCATGAAAGCGTTTGGACATCCGGTAATAATGGATATCACTCACAGCGTACAGCAACCCAACCAAACGTCAGGAGTAACCGGAGGACGTCCGGATCTGATTGCCACTATAGCCAAGGCTGCCATTGCCACCGGAGCTGATGGTATTTTTCTGGAGACTCACCCTAATCCAGCCGAAGCATTGAGTGACGGAGCCAACATGATTCCGTTACATCAGGTAGAAGAACTGCTACGAGATTTAATCAAAATCAGACACGCTATCTTAAAGCCGCAATCATAAAATATTAAATATCAACCTATTAAAGGCCTTCCTGCACTAAAATCAGGAAGGCTTTTTTATTTTCAGAAATTGCTGTTCAGAGGGTAACAAGCCGAGGGTCGAACACGTATAATCGTGCGTTGTATTACCCCCAAAATGCACAAACTTCTTAAACGCCAGATCGAAAAATATTTCGGCGGACATCTACCCGATGTTCCGGGGATGGATCAGTTTATCATGGCGATTGGTCAGGCATATACTGACGATGAAAGAAGGGTACACAACCTAGAAAACATTCTCGAAGTATCCACCGGTGAAGCAAAAACCGAAGTTGAGAATATCCGCTTTGCTATTGAAGAAGCCAGTTTAGTAGCCATCATCAGCAGAGGAGGGAAAATTTTTTCCGTCAACAAAAACCTAGAGAAATTAACCGGATTAAACACTCTCGACTTCATCAATAAAAGAGTACTTGAAGTTACAGGAGAAGCACAAAAAGAGACCATTGAATTTGCCAATCAACGACTCAGTCAGGGCAATATCTGGCAGGGTGAAGTATACGTTCAGACGAGAAAAGGAAATAAAATCTGGCTGAGCGGGACTGTAACTCCAATGAAGGACGCCAAAGGAGTCACCACGCGTCACCTTGCTATTTTTCACGACATCACTGCAAGAAAACTTTTTGAAGATGAAATTATAAGTTCTGAAAAGAAATATCGTAATGTCATCAACTCTGTTCGTGACATCATTCTACAAGCAGATAAAAAACTAGAGTTCACTTTTTTAAATCAAGCCTGGAATGACATCACCTCCTACTCTATAGAAGAAACCCTTGGAACCAGAGTAGTAGACTACATTCATATTGAAGACTTAAAAGTATACAGCAAATTACTCAATACAATATCCACCTCCGATAATAACGCAGGAAGTTGTCTGGTCCGATTGAAATGCCAAAATGAAGAATACCGCTGGGCCGATCTCTTTATAAAGACGATGGTCAACGCCACTGGCGAGATTGTATCTTATTCAGGCACGATCAGAGATATAACAGAAGCCAGACGAAACGAAGACCTTCTCAGCAGATCCAATGCTTTTCAACGAGCCATTCTTGATGCAGCAAGACAAGCCATTATTTCAACAGATATAAATGGCACAATAAAGACATTCAACTCAGGTGCCGAAAGAATTTCAGGACACCAACCTGAAGATGTAATTGGTATCAACAGTATCACCAAACTGATACAAATTGACCATGATGAAAGTGCAGCAAAGAACTTCAACAAATTTGTACAACACGCACTGGATAATAATGAGGGTGAAATTGAATGCAAGTTGACACATAAATTCGGACAACAGCATGAGATATTACTGTCCATCAGTACCATTAAGGACAACAATGGAAATACATCCGGATATCTTTTCATTGCCAACGACATTACCCTCCGAAAAACGGCAGAGAAAGAAGTCCGTAAACTGAGTACCATTCTGGAAGAGTCGCCCGACTTCGTGTGTTATTATAATATGGCAGGAGAACTACTCTATTCCAATAAAGCCTATAAAGAAGTACGACACACTAGTGATCGGGAAACAAATCTTGATTTATACCCCAGCTGGGCAGAACTCATCATCAAACGCAAAGCTATTCCACATGCCATCAACAATGGATCGTGGAAAGGAGAAACTGCCATCATCGACAAACAAGGCAATGAAATTCCGGTACACCATCTAATCATCATCCACAAAGACGAAGATGGCAACCCGATCTTCCGCAGTTCGGTAATGCGCGATATTACCCAGCGAAAACAATATGAATATAAACTTCTCCAAAGTGAGAAAAGAAACCGTGACCTTGTCAACTATAGTCAGGCCATCATCGCCACACACGACCTTGACGGGAAAATCCTCACGATAAATCCAACAGGCTGCAATTTACTTGAATATTCACTGGAAGAAATGGTAGGCAACAATATCATGGACTTCATGCCTGTCAGTCATCGGGAACTATTCAAACAAGAATACCTCACTGCATTTAATCAATCCAAAACGGTAGAAGGGATTTTATACCTGCTCAGTAAAACAGGAAAACAAATCAGTCTCCTCTACAAAAACTACAAAGTTGACGAACCGGGTGAAGACTCCTATATTATTGGATTTGCTCAGGACATCACACGACGACTCATCGCAGAAGCCGAACTTAAAGCTGCCAAACAAAGCGCAGAAGAATCCGCCAAAGCAAAAGAGTTATTCCTTGCCAACATGAGCCATGAAATCCGAACACCGATGAACGGCATTGTTGGATTAACGAATTTACTGCTAAAGTCTACTCTCAACGAAAAACAACGCGAGTACACAGCATCTGTCAAACAAAGTGCGGAAAACCTGCTCGTCATCATCAACGACATACTTGACTTCAGTAAAATTCACGCCGGCAAACTCGAAATCACAAAATCACCATTCGACCTAAACAATCTTCTATATAATATAGGCCAGACCTTTAAAATTGAAGCCAACCGTAAAAACATAGAGCTACGGACTTTAGTAGACGACAAGCTACCACCGTACTTTAGTGGAGACCAGATTCGAATCAATCAGGTCATGGTAAACCTGATCAGCAATGCCCTCAAGTTCACCGAAAGCGGACAGATCACCATATCTGCCGAGATGGTCAATGAGACTAAACAAGCATGCCGCATCCGCTTCAGTGTACAAGACAGTGGAATTGGAATACCGACCGAAAAAATCGAAAAAATCTTCAACAGCTTCACGCAAGCCAACGCAGATACGAGCCGGAAATATGGAGGAACAGGGTTAGGACTTTCGATTGTTAAAAACCTGCTCGAACTAATGGGAAGCACCATTAAAGTAGAAAGCACCGCAGGCAAAGGTTCGAAATTCCTCTTTGAACTTAATCTGGACAAAACGGATGCTTTAATAGCAACTGAACATAAAAAAGAAGAAGAATTTACAGGCCGGTTAAAAGGAGTAAAAATCCTGATGGCTGAAGACAATAAAGTCAACCAACTTTTCGCCTCAGAACTCATTTCTGACTGGGGAGCTGAACTCGACATAGCAGACAACGGAAAGATCGCAGTAGAGATGGTAAAACGGCAACGATATGATTTAGTATTAATGGATATCCAAATGCCGGAGATGAGCGGACTTGACGCCACAAAATGCATCCGACAGGACATGCCGGCCGAAAAGAAAGACACCGTCATCATTGCCATGACCGCCAACGCGATGAAAGGTGACGAAAAACAATATCGTGACGCCGGAATGAACGATGTAGTATTCAAACCCTATCAGGCAGCAGAACTATACCAGGTAATAAAAAAACACCTGCCAGAGATCCATCCTGCAAAACCCTTTACACCAGTGAAAGAAAAAAGTGAAGCACCTGTATTGCCGGTTTCCATTAGTGAACTACAATTACAACATGCCAGTATGCATGTTTTGGAATCCTTTAGCAGAGGAAAAAACAGTTTCATTGTAAAAATGCTCAAAGTGTTACTCGAAACGGTACCTACCACCGTAGAAGAGCTCAATACAGCCATTAATAACAATGATTGGGTCAACGTCAACAAAATATCCCATAAACTGATACCCAATATGAACATGATGGGAAACATGCATTTGGAGAAGGTCATGAAATGGATTGAAGACCATTCAAAAGAAGAGGAATTCCAGGCAGAAATCAAAAAACAATGGCCACCGCTCAAAGAAGAGCTCCATTTAACCATCAAAGACCTCGAAAAAGCCAACAACTTCTATATAAATCTGGAAACCTCCGGACAGAACTAACGTATAATTCAGGTAACCACACTAAATATGAAAAAGCAAATACTGGTTGTAGACGACGAATTAAGCATTCGCATGCTGCTTGAAAACTTCCTTTCAGACGAATACGATGTCATCACCAAGGACAACGGATACGAAGCAATGACATGGCTTCAGGAAGGACATAAAGCCGACCTTATTCTGGTAGATATCGACATGCCAATGGTTAACGGTTACGAGCTTACTGAAAACATCCGTAAGCAGGAAGGAATGGAAAAAGTTCCTGTAATCATGTTATCCAGTAAGCAAAAGAGTTCCGACAGGATTAAATCATTTACAGTTGGTGCAGATGACTACTTACAAAAACCATTCAACCCGGAAGAGTTAATGGTACGTATACAGGTTATTTTCCGCAGAATGACAGCAGCATAATATAACGTACAACCCGGAACTCCCCCAGCCGATATGAAAATAGTATACATCAACTCATCCACCGAATTACAGGAGCAATTCGCCAATGCTTTCCCTAAGCATGAGGTCAATTGTTTTACTGACCTTTTTGCCGGTTTTCAATGGATGAAAAATGAGAATATCCCAGATATCCTCATCACAGAAATTGACCCACGTATTGATCCGAGTAGTGATACTATGAAGATCATCCGGTCAAAGCCGGTTTTTAGAAAAATGATCATTATCGGGTATTCCAAATCACCCGACAGAAGTAAAATAAATCAGTATTTACAGGAGGGATATCTGGATGTAGTTCCACTTGAAAAGGTGACTACTACAGTATTTCAGGTCATTCATTTGTTCAGCCAAAAGCACGGACGAAACTCCCTCAGCTCGCTTTACAGTCGCCGAAGTTTAATAGCAAAGAGGATGCTGGATATCGGTATATCATCAACTGCATTGTTGTTTGCCTCTCCTGTAATGCTTGTTACAGCCATCGCCATTCGAATCGAATCAAAAGGACCTATCTTCTATCGTTCTAAACGAGTAGGATCCAACTATAAAATTTTTGATCTGCTTAAATTCAGAACCATGATCCCAGATGCCGACAAAAAGATCGACAACATGGGTCATTTGAATTTATATGCCGGCAATACCAAAATGGAATTACCCAGAGAATGTCCTGACTGCAAACGGTTAGGTAAACCCTGTTCACCCATGATGTATGCCGACAACAAACAAGTCTGCGAAAACTTTTTCTTCTTTCTCCAGGATCTTGAAAAACAAGGAATCTTCTTCAAAGCGAAAGATGATCCGCGTATTTCAAGGGTCGGTAAGTTCCTTCGCAACTCTTCAATTGATGAATTACCGCAATTAATAAATATTTTAAAAGGTGATATGTCGCTGGTTGGAAACCGCCCATTACCTTTATATGAAGCAGAAATGCTCACCACCGACACCAGAGCCTTCAGGTTCCTGGCACCGGCTGGACTAACCGGACTTTGGCAAGTGACCAAGCGGGGAAAGAAAGATATGTCTGAAGAAGAAAGGATCGCTCTTGACAACAACTATGCGCTCAACCATTCCCTATTATTAGACATTAAAATCATTCTTAAAACCTTCCCTGCCCTACTGCAAAGCGAAAATGTATAGTAATATGTCCACTGAATCTATAATTCACCGCATCATTACTATTCTTCTGGTCTCAATATCCGGAATTACAAATGCACAAACTGACGAAGTAAGTGCATTTCCATATGCAGACCCAACTAAAGCAAATTATCGATTATTTGATACCACTTTTCAATCAATTGACCTTAACAAAGATCTACTAAACCAACTGGTACCAGTTGACAGTCTCATAAAGCTCGCACTGGCAAACAACCCAACCATTAAAGCACAGGATGCATTAATTGAAGCGGGTAAAGACCAGATAAAATTTGCACGCCGAGAATGGCAAAACAGTGTTTCCGGATTTTTCACTCAATCCTACGGAAATCAATCATTGTTTTTTGACTCCAATCAGGAATCAAGCACGGTACAATCACAAAGCCTCCAAACCGGGTTCCGGCTCGGATTAAACGTGAATATTCCATTATTCTGGCTTTTCGGACGAACCAGCAGGATCAATGTTTATGAACATGAACTTGAAGTAAGAAGATTAACAGAAGAAAAGATTGCAATGGACGTATCCCGGCAGGTGATTTTAGAGTATAACAACATGCTGTCGACACATCGTTTGTTATTACTGGCCAGCAAAAGCCGCGGAACATCACGGTTATTACTGGACATGGCTGACAAACAATTCGCTCAAGGGGATATCACAATTGCCGATTACACATCAGTAACTGCAATTGCCTCAAAAGCTGAACAGGATTATGAAATTGCCAAGCGCGATTTTTATAATAACTATCAACAGCTTGAAAAATTACTTGGAGTACGACTTGATACATTGGTGAGGAAAAGGTGAGCCTTCTAGAATTCATACGGTTAATTGCACGACACTGGAAAGTGCTTGTTTTATTCCCGCTACTTACAGCGGGTGTTGTGTTTTATTTGACCCGTAACACCAAAAAAGAATACGTATCCAACACCCAGGTGTATACTGGTATTGCAAGTGGATACGGAATCACCTCCGGAGAAAACGACCGTGTAGATTATTTTGCCGTAAACAACGCCTTCGACAACCTGATGGCCACCATCAAATCGCGCGAAACAATTGAAGAAGTTGGTATGCGGTTACTTGCCAAACATCTCCTGATTGAAAAGCCTGCTTACAAAGATCTATCCTCAGAAAATTTCGAACATCTCAAAGAACTGCTTCCCGAAAAGCTCAGGAAGCAATTTCTCGTAAAAGGGTCGGAAGAACTCACATTTTTCAGAATTGAAAGCTACAAACGTGGTACTGAGAAAAACGAAATCATCGAATTACTGAGTGCTCCGGGAAGTATATACTCTGTGGAAGTAATTACATCCAATATGAGTGCATTGCGCAAACAGTCGAGTGACATGATTGAAATTTCATTCAAGTCCAATGATCCTGCTGTATGCCAACAGACACTTCAAACAATTGTAAACGTAGTAATTTCACGATACAAAGGAATCAAAGGAACTGAAACCAGTAATGTGGTAAAATACTTTGAAGAACAATTAAATCAAGCTGCACTTCGGCTCCGAAAATCAGAAGATAAATTACGTGACTACAGTTCGCAAAATAAAATCATCAACTACTACGAACAAGCGAAGTTCGTAGCAGAATCCCGCGAAAACGTATCCACGGATCGGCAAAAACAAGAAGAAGCCCTGGAAGCATCCAAAGCCTCCTTACGTAAGATTGAGCAGAAAATAGATATAAAAAAGAATATCCTGGAGATCAACGAACGTCTTTCAAAGCTTCGCGAACAGTTGACGGATATCACCTATAAAATAGCGAATGCTGAATTATACAATGAAGATGTCCATCTGCTCGATGAATATAAAAAAGAAGCAGACAGAATAAAGAAACAGATCAAGGACGAAGTTGACAAACAATACAAATGGAACAATACACCGGAAGGATTACCGAGAGCGAACCTCCTCAACGAGTGGCTAAGCTCTTACCTCGCCGTAGAAGAAAACGAAGCAAAACTCAGTGTCATCATGAAACGACTGAACAGCTTCGACGATCTCTACAAAGAACTTGCGCCGGTAGGTTCCAACCTGAAACGTATAGAACGTGAAGTAGACATTAATGAAAAGGAATACTTAAGCATTCTACATGGTTTAAACATGGCCCGATTACGACAACAGAGTTTACAGATGTCGAACAATCTCTCTATTACCGACTATCCATTCCTCCCTCTGAAACCTCAGCCATCGAAAAGAGGCATGATGATTATAATGGCATTCATGGCGACCTTTGTCCTGACCTTATCTGTTGTCATTGGTAAATCATTCCTTGGAAAAACGGTACAGACTCCTGCAAGAGCCGAGAAGTTCACAGGATTAAAATTCCTAAGCGCATTTCCAACTTTCGAAAGTGTAGACACCAGAATCAATTCTGCTCAGCTGAAACAAGCCATACTTTCACATCTCAATTCAAATCTGACTGTCTATACAAAAGATTCATTTGAAACTTCGGGACAGCCTCCAGTCATTTCCATCAGCAGCATCAAAGCTAACGAAGGGAAATCGTTCTGCGGTAAATTGATTGCCACGAAACTTAGTGAACGGTACAAACGGGTATTATATGTAAGCCTCTTTGGTGCAGATACCAGCAATGGCAACTTCGAACAGTTCAATTATAAGAAAGAAGATCTGATCTTCCATGGAAAAGATGTTTACGAATGGCTCACTAATATGGGCGTTGAAACCAGTTCCTATGATTTGATTTTTGTGGAATTAGAAAACCTTAGCAAGTTTTCAATCACCGACCGTATTGTTAAAGGAATAGCCTTCCATATTTTCCTGTTATCTGCAGAGCGTGTTTGGTCAGAAGCCGACTCCAGAGCCCTGGGATTATTCACAAAACTGGTAACTGTCCCACCCATGGTCATTTTAAACCATGTTGAAATCGACCGTTTAGAGGCCATCGTTGGCGAGTTACCCAAACAACGGACAGTTGTAAGAAAAGTAGTAAAACGTGTAGTAACATTCAATTTTAAACGTTCGTAAGAGTCAGGAACAATAATCCTGCAATAACGTGATACACTCGATAAAGAAACTAGCCAGTAACCGGCACACCTTGTCGCTGGCGGGTAATATCACCAATGCCATACTTGGCTTTGGGAGTATCGCACTTGTAGCCCGATTACTGAGTAAAGATGATATGGGATCATGGGTCATGTTTATGACCGCCTATATTTTTGCAGATTTACTACGCGCTGGAATCATTCACACCTCCTTAATTCGATTTGCCGCCAGTTCAGAGGAAGGGCAATTCAATGAAGTTTCCGGTTCAGGATGGTTAATTTCCATAATTACAACTCTGATAATTTCAATTATTACGGTTTTAGCAGATGTCTTTGTCGGGCACTTAATTCCCAATGAAGGAATCCGGCTCTTTCTCACATGGTACTGGCTTGCCGCAATCACTACTCTCCCATTTAACTATGCCGCATGGTTATTACAGGCGAAATCATCCTTTGAAAAAGTACTTTATATCCGCTTATTAAATCAGCTGAGTTTTATTACATGCATATTAATCGCGTTAATCAGCAACAGAGCCTCCGTTGAAATCGTATTAGCCGGTTTTATCATTTCAGGACTTCTTCCCAGTGCCATTTCTGTTTGGGCAGGCTGGTCGATGGTAAACACCGTCAAATTTGCCACGAAAAAGATGATGAAAGATCTTTTCAACTTCGGCAAATTCAGCATGGGAACATTAATGGGATCGAACTTATTGCGCAGCTCCGATACATTGTTAATCGGATTTATGCTTGGAGCAAGAGAAGTAGCTGCCTATAGCATTCCATTAAAACTTGTAGAGGTTATAGAAATATTACTCCGCAGTTTTGCCGCCTCCGCCATGCCGGTCATGTCCAAATTCAAATCACCGGAACACAAAGGCGAGTTGAAAGCCATGTATTATAAATACACCGGACTTCTCAGCATACTCCTACTTCCAATGATCATAGGCTGTATACTTTTCGCGGACTCACTTGTCATCATCCTTGGCGGTTCACAATACGCCGAATCAGCACATATCCTGCGAATTCTGGCAGTATATGCTGCATTTCTACCATTGGATCGATTCTCCGGCATCACCCTTGATATTATCGGAAAGCCGTACCTGAATTTCATCAAAGTTATTCTGATGCTGTTGGTAAACGTAACCGGCGACCTTATTGCCATCCATTACTTTGGAAACATTGGAAGCGTTGCTGTCGTATCAATACTCACGTTCCTTACCGGCGTGATATTCGGGAATTTCTTCCTTAAGAAATACCTGCACCATAGTATCACTGAAACCCTCAAAACCGGTTTCACCACTATGATGCACATCATCCAGCCACTAAAGGAGCGAATCAAATCGCTGAAGGTTGGTAATTCCACATCCACATAAATTCAAGGTAAAAGACCTGCTGACAACAGTATTATTTATACTGCTGGCAGTCGTTCTTGGAATCACTTTTCACAAAGGTGGTATAGTAGCGATGATTGGCCTCGCTGCAATGCCTCTTGCGCTTGTGTTTGTCGGAATGATCATTGCTCGTCCGCGATTTGGACTATGGTCGATGCTCGTTTTTTCCTTTTTCGCCAATGGAATTACCCGATACATAGACGGACCATTCGGATTAGGAGTTGACATCATCCTGCTGCTTACTGCACTTGGCCTCTTATTTAGGACAAAAGAAGATTTTGAAAGTCCCGGAGTGAAAAACCCGGTCATGTTCGCCATTCTGATCTGGTTCTCCTATACAGTCATAGAAATTGTTAATCCTGAAGCCAGAAGTTTCGAAGCCTGGTTTTATGCTGTACGAGGTGTTTCACTTTACTTCGTAGCTACGGTACCGTTAACACTTATGCTGCTGTACAAAGAAGAAGATCTGGACACCTTCATCAACATTTGGTTTGGCATTTCGATTTTTGCAGCCTTCTGGGGCATTAAACAACTCTTTGGCGTAATGGACTATGCCGAGAACAGATGGCTTGAGATGGGCGCAAAAAGCACTCACATACTTTTCGGCAAATTACGAGTCTTTTCCTTTTATTCTGATGCCGGACAGTTTGGTGCCGCACAAGCACATACCGGTGTTGTTGCCGGAGTATTAGCCATGGGGCCCGGTTCAAAAAAGCGTAAGTTTTTTTACATCTTCACATGCCTTATCTCCCTCTATGGAATGGCGATTTCAGGAACCCGTGGAGCGTTGTTTGTAGTAATTACCGGATTTGCGATTTACTTTTTAATAAGTAACAACATGAAAATCGTAATCCCCGGAGCAATAGTAGGAGTACTTGCCTTCGGGATGTTGAAATACACCACCATCGGACAACAAAATGATCAGGTCAGAAGGATGAGAACAGCCCTTGACCCGAATGATGCTTCCTTAATGGCCCGACTGGAAAATCAGAAAAAACTAAAAGTATATCTCGCATCGAGACCATTAGGCGGAGGTATAGGATCGGCAGGAAGTTGGGGACAACGTTTTAGTCCGGGAACTTTCCTTGCCACCACCCCACTTGACAGCTGGTACGTAAAAATCTGGGCTGAAAGCGGAGTCATCGGATTATTGGTATACCTCAGCATGCTCTTGTATTTCATCGGAAACAGATTCATTTACCTATTCAAGTTAAAGGATCCAGAGCTGAAATTCAAGCTTGCCGCACTATATGGCGGTTTTTTCGGAGTCTGTTTTGCCAGTTACGGGAATCAGATTTTCGGACAATTCCCTACCGGATCGGTTATTTACATGTCGTTGGTTTATATGTTTCTCGGAGAAACCTTTGAACGCCAACGCTCGTTAAATAAACCGGATGAATCCCTCGCCTGAAAAACCCCTCGTATCGATCATCAGCATCAACTACAATGGTGCCAGGGTGACCTGTGAAATGCTGGAATCACTTCAGCGAATCACCTATCCGAACATCGAAGTAATCATCGTTGACAATGCATCTGCAGAAGACCCTTCAGTCATTCAGCAAGAGCATCCTTGGATCACCTTTATCCGCAGTGAAAAAAACCTGGGATTTGCCGGAGGAAACAACCTTGGATTCAATGTTGCGAAAGGCAAATATTTTCTCATGCTCAACAATGACACAGAGGTAGATCCCGGATTCCTCGAGCCAATCATCCAACGAATGGAAGAAAATCCACAAGTTGGAGCAGTATCTCCTAAAATAATTTTCCATCATAGTCCGGGCATCATCCAATTTGCCGGTTTCAATCCAATTAATCCTTACACTGCCCGAGGAACGGCTATCGGATACGGCGAAAAAGATCTGGGCCAGTACAATCAATCACACGAAACAAGCCGAGCACATGGAGCAGCCATGATGGTTTCCAGAAAGGTAGTAGAGGATATTGGACTAATGGCCGATTTATTCTTCCTCTATTATGAAGAAATGGACTATTGCGAACGCATTAAACGCGCAGGGTATTCCATCTGGTACGAAGCCGCATCAACCATACATCATAAAGAATCGATGTCGACCGGAAAGGGAAGCACATTGAAAACCTATTACCTCACCCGAAACAGACTACTTTACCAACGCAGAAATGTGAAAGGAATTCAGCTTTTTGTCAGCCTTATTTTTTTTATGATCGTATCTATACCTAAGAACACCTTCGACTATCTATTGAAGGGCAAACCTGAAATGTTAAAGGCATTCTGGAGAGGTATTCTCTGGAACCTTACTGCAAAAGATATCCACCGAAATGAATCATTAATCTGAGAAATTATGGCCATCCTCCAGATCGTATTCTTCCTCCTCTTCCTCGTATGCCTCTCTACTGTGGCTTACTTCCTGTTTTTCTCCATTGCAGGGCATTTTTACAAAACAAAAGAATTCCAACACCACGATCAGTTTAAAAAAATCGCTGTGTTCATGCCTGCTTACAAGGAAGATGAAGTTATTCTGCATACTGCCAAACAGGCATTATTGCAAACTTACCCATCACACCGGTACGATGTTTATGTAATTGCCGATTCTTTGCAGGAGGAAACATTGAATGAATTGAAGAAACTGCCATTAAAAACAGTTGTTGTATCGTTTGACGTTAGTACCAAAGCCAAAGCGTTGAATGAAGCTTTCAAACAAATAAAAGCAGCCTATGATTTAGCAGTGATACTGGATGCAGACAATGTTATGATGCCAGACTTCCTGGACAAAGTAAACCGTGCTTCCGTTTCCGGATGTTACGCTATTCAGGGCCATCGTGCAGCTAAAAACAGAAATACGCGATTCGCCATTCTGGATGCTATAAGCGAAGAAGTAAATAACCACATCATGCGTAAAGGACAGGTTGCCGTTGGTTTATCCAGCGCTGTAATTGGAAGCGGGATGGCTTTCAGTTATCTCTACCTGAAACAAGTAATGATGGAGATTGAAGCAGTTGGCGGTTTTGACAAGGAACTGGAGATGACTTTAATCGATGACAACCATAAAATCGCATATCTCGATGATGCAGTTGTGCTGGATGAAAAAGTTCAAAAATCAGAAGTCTTCGCCAACCAGCGTACTCGTTGGGTAGCTGCACAAATGGTATATCTGAAAAAATACTGGTTAAAAGGACTGCTAAATCTGCTTATCGGCCGTATTGATTATGCCAACAAAGTAATGCACTATGCACTGGTTCCAAAAGTAATTTTACTAGGAACAATAGGTCTGATGTCGATCATGAGTCTCCTCTTACCTGAAGTGGGTCCGGGAGCAATATCATGGGCTTTACTCGGAGTTGCCTACATCTCCGCATTTGCAATTGCAATACCTAAAAACTACTGGAACAAAGACATGTTCTATGCTGTACTTTCCTTACCCAAAACAGTATTTATCATGTTCAGTGCTATGTTCAAAATCAAGAATGCCAATAAACGGTTTATTCATACCCCCCATACAGCACACTTCGAAAAAACAACTATTTAATCCCCATTTATAATTCCCCAACCACATGAACTTCCGTAAAATAAAAGTACTCGAAACAATACGTCAAGGCCAGATTGGCGGAGGCGAGTCCCATGTCCTTGACCTTGTTAAAGGATTGAACAAAGATATATTTGAGCCGGTAGTACTCTCCTTCACTCATGGACCAATGGTTGATCAGCTGAAGGCAATGGGAATAAAGACATATGTAGTTGAAACATTGAAGCCATTCAATATTGCCACCTACAACGCAGTAAAACAGATTCTCAAAGATGAGGAAATAGATATTCTTCATGCCCACGGAACCCGTTCATTAAGCAACACCATTTTCCCTGCAAAATCCCTCGGACTTCCGATAGTATATACAGTACATGGCTGGTCATTTCATCAGGACCAACCTTTTCATATTCGTCGGGTACGTGAATTATCTGAGAAATTCCTGACGGACCAGGTAAACGTCACCATAAGTGTATCCAAATCCAATCAACGTGATGGACTGGAACGATTCAATATGAAGCGTAGTCAGGTTATCAACTATGGAATTGACCTGAATAGATTCAATCCGGCTAAGCCTATGAATGATTTACGACAGGAGCTTGGTATTGTACCTGGCAAAACTGTGGTTGGGTATCTGGTTCGAATGACTGTACAGAAAGATCCGTTTACACTTATCAGAGCAGTTGCTGAAGTAGCTAAAAAAACACGCGATGTCCAGTTTTTATTTATTGGAGATGGCGATCTAAAACAAGCAAGTGTAGATCTGGCACGTGAATTAAATGTAAGCGACATGATCACGTTTCATCCATTCAGAACAGATATACCTGAAGTACTCAACACATTTGATATCTATACCCTACCCTCGCTTTGGGAAGGATTACCAATTGGTATGCTGGAAGCGATGGGAATGCAAAAAGCAATTGTTGCCACTCCTGTTGACGGAACCAAAGAAGCCATCTCTGAAGGTCAAAACGGGCTACTGGTACCATGCAAAGATCATGTAGCATTAGCCAATGCCATAATTCGTCTGCATGAAAACCCTGAATTACGAAAAGTGCTTGGTGCTGCAGCACGTAAAACTGTAGAAGACACCTTCGATGTAAAAATGATGGTGCGAAATAATGAAAACCTGTATCAACGACTAATGCCAATGTTGCAAGTCGCGGCCTGATACAAAGAACACATGAGGATAGGAATTGAGGCGTTTAGGATTTTTCGGAAGAACAAACATGGAATGGATATTGTGGCACTTGAAACGATCAAGCGGCTTCAATATGTAGACCAGGACAACATCTACTTTCTATTTTGCTTCTCAGATCAGGAAGGATACCAGTTACAGGAGACAGAAAATCTACGGATTATAAAAATCCCGAGAATTCCCAGTCCACTGGCTGAACAATTCATCATCCCGCTTCTTGCCTTAAAATACAACCTTGATATTTTACATTCCACAGGCAATACATCTCCTTTATTCTTACACTGCAAACGATTAATTACTTTACATGACATCATTTATCTGGAAAAGAAAGACCAGTTAAAAGGCGGAACTCTTTACCAACGAATTGGCAAAAAATACAGAAAATTCATTGTTCCGAAGATTGTAAAAAAAGCGGATTGTCTTGTCACAGTTTCTGAAAACGAAAGAAGTATTATCACCGCCAAATTACCTGAACTGGCTTCCCGACTGAAAGTCATACAAAATGCCTTTGGCTCACATTTTATGCCCAAGCCGGATGAGTTAACTTTATCCGGCATGTTAAAATACAAAGTACCAGCTAAGCCTTATATATTTTTCCTGGGCAACACTGATCCGAAAAAAAACACGGTTAACGTACTAAAAGCCTATCATCAACTTAGAAGTAAAGGGAAGACAGAACTTAAATTGGTCATTGCAGATTTATCCAAATACGAATTAAATAAATTACTGCATAAATATCATCTTGAATCTATTCAGGAAGACATTCATATCACCAATTACATCCGAAACGAAGATCTTCCCGATATTTACAACAGAGCAAGTATTTTCCTCTACCCTTCTCTTCGCGAAAGTTTTGGTTTACCGATTCTCGAAGCCATGGCTTGTGGTACACCTGTAATCACCTCCGGAAGTTATGCTATGCCGGAAACAGCAGGCGATGCAGCTATGATGGTAAACCCTGAATCACCCGAATCGATTGCAAACGCCATTGAAAAACTCAGCAATAACAAGGATTTAATAATAAGTTATAAAGCTAAAGGATTTGAACGTGTAAAACTATTTAGCTGGAATTCATCTGCCCGACAACTGGTACAACTTTACCACTCCATTTTATCAGGATCTGTTACCAAAGAGCCAATAAAAACCAATACAGCAGGTAAGAAAAAAGGCCAGCCTGCATACACAAACTGACCTTCGCTTCCCTTTTCAATATTTTTTACCAGGTCCTTCTCCAGGCTGTATTAAATCCACTAGCCATTACTGAAGGCAGATAGTCAATTACGGAATTATCGAGTTTCGAAAGAGCTTTCACCCGACGAGTAAGCATCGAGTAAGGAAATACTTTCTCCACAAAATTAGAATGACCAAACTGAAGCAGATCAAATCCATGTTTTTGGATCAAAGATGTGATAGCATGTTTCGTAAAGAACTGTACGTGTGTTAAGTCTTCAGATTGGCTCTGAACGGTACTATTACTGTATCCAAGCATTTTCTTCGACTGGTTAATCAAACCACCCATCCAGCTTTTAGACATTTTCTGAACCGGACGAGTTACCAGCAATTCACGAGGACCAACTCCATTCGGCACGGTAGCAATTAAGATAGCTCCCGGACGAAGAATCTTTGCAATTGTATTCATCAAACCATCCGGATTATGTAAGTGCTCAAGAACCTCACTGCAGATTACAGCGTCAAACTGATCACCATCGGTAACCTGCTCTGCACTGCAAACTTTGAAATCCACATTTGGGAGTGTGTTTTTCGACTTCGCATAACGAACAGCGTTTTCGCTAAAATCAATTCCGGTAACATGATAACCAAGACTTCCGATACCACGGGCAATATTACCATTACCACAGCCGATATCCAGCACCTTCGCACCGGGCTGGCAATAAGTCTGAATGATATCGGCAATAAAATTCAGGCGTTTAATGTCTACCACCTCGGTAAACTCGGTATATTGACCGATATTGATTTTTGAATTTTTCATAAGTATTATATCAGATAGGGGTTTCTACGTTCAACTTCATTTTTTGTTCTGCCAGATCACTGATTGCTTCCACATTTGCTTCCCACGTATGGGTCAGGGCATATCGGATGCGATTATCAGCCTTCTCATTTGAATCTTCACGGAGTGCAGTTGCAGTCAATTCAACAAACTCTTCTTTCGAATTGGCCAGATACGTATGCGATTTAAAATATTCCATAAATGGTGTATAGGTGGCCACAACCGGTTTTCCCATCGCCAGGTACTCATCAATTTTTCGGGGATAATTACCTACAGTCACTTCATTCACCAACTGCGGATTAATTGCTACATCAAAGGCTTTCATAAAACCGGGTAATAAATCCGGAGACTTATTCCCTAAAAAGTGAACATTCTTCAATTGATGTAGCTCACTTTGTTTGAAGGCATCATCTTCCGGCCCTACTAAGACTAATTGCCAATCATTATTTGAATTAGCCAGGTGAATTAGCAGTTGAATATCCAATCGTACAGCCGTTAAAAACCCTGTATAGCCGATTATTGGTCGTGGAAGATGCAGGAGCTCATTGGCCACCTGAATATTTGGAACATCCTTATACAAACCAAAATCACACCCTTGACCAACAAACTTCGAATCAGGGTTATATTTACGTGCGTATTCAGCCAGAAATTCTGAATTCGTAGCCACAACATCCGCCTCTGCAATCAGTTGATGTTCCATCGCTAAAGCATGCTTTCGGAAATATGGAATTGAACTTAAGTTATCGCGTATATAATAGATAAAAAAGTCTGGCTGCAACATTTCCTTTAAATGAAAACATCGAACCATAGACTGATCATTAAAAAGAATGACGTCCTTCATATTTAGGAAATTCATAGCCGAAAGGATATCATTGGCCAGTCTACGATTATTGATTTTATTCAACCAATGAAAGATACCCGAAGCACCAATCCAATTAATTGACTCGGCCAATCTGGATGGATAAAGATTCCAGAGTCCATCTTTAATTTTTACAAGTCCTTCAGATTTACCTTTAATTACCTCAATCCGGCGCTGTACTGCTTCCTGCTTTTGCCCCTTCAAATATGTACTTCGGTCGAGAGGAGGATTTACATATAAAACACGGTTATGCTTCGAAAGCTCCGTAGCAATGTTTTTACAATTACTTCCAATGGGAATATCCCAAGGTTGCAATCCAACAATAATTATATCACGTCCTTTGATCATTTGGGGGTAAAATCAATAGTAATTGAACGAAGAACGAATAAAATCGTTTCGACATTTTGTAAGAAAATCAAACCGAAACTTACCAAAACGGAACCCAATGGAGTTACTTTCCGTAGAAAAGCGGTAACCCCATTACAGATGTCCCTACTACACCGCATCAAAAACAATCCGGGATTAAAAAAATTCCTTCTTTACCTGCTCATGCCAAAAAATCAGGCAAGACCAAGGTGGTGGGTAAGTATGGTAGTGAACCCTTTTATCCATAAAAAAGGAAAAGGCGCACTCATTCGCAGACGAACACGGATGGACGTTCTTCCATTTAACAAATTCAGCATTGGCGCGAACTCTACAATTGAGGATTTTTCTGTAGTCAATAATGGAATGGGAGAAGTTAAAATCGGGTTTGGCAGCCGCATCGGTATGAGCAATACGATAATCGGTCCTGTCACTGTTGGCAACAATGTAATTCTAGCCCAAAACGTGGTTATATCAGCTTTGAACCACGGTTACGAAGACATTCATACACCTATTCGGCTACAACCATGCAAAACGGCGATCGTTACCATTGGTGATGATAGCTGGATTGGAGCAAATGCAGTTATAACATCCGGAGTCACACTAGGTAAACATGTAGTAGTCGCAGCGGGAAGTGTTGTTACAAAAGACGTCCCAGACTACAGTATCGTTGCCGGAAATCCAGCCCGGATCCTTAAACAATACAACTCCAACACCAATCGGTGGGAGAAACCTGAACAAAGTCCAACACCCCTAAAACTGGCTATATGAGTATTCTTGAAATTTCATTCTGGGCGTTTATCTTCATCATCTTTTATGCCTACTTCGGCTATGGAATAATTTTATTTGCCATGGTCAAAATAAGGGAGATGTTTATTCCTGAAAGAAAAATCGTTAATCCAAAATTCGAACCTACCGTTTCCTTTATAGTACCATGTTATAACGAAAGAGATATTTTAAATGACAAAGTAAAAAACTGTCTCGAACTCGACTATCCTAAAGATAAACTGCAGATTATATTTATTACCGACGGGTCAACAGATGGCTCCGAAGATTTGCTAACACAATACAGAGAGATTGAAGTCCTGCACGAATCGGCACGCAAAGGAAAATCAGCCGCTGAAAACAGATCAGTAAATCATGCTTCCGGCGAAATCATTATTTTCTCAGATGCCAATACCATTCTGCCATCAGATGCAGTCAAATCACTGGTAAGACACTACATCAATCCTGTAGTTGGTGCAGTAAGCGGAGAGAAAAGAATTCTTCAAAGCGACCGTGAAAATGCTGCCGGTGCAGGCGAAGGGTTCTATTGGAAATATGAATCCATGTTAAAAAGGTTTGACGCAAGACTATTAACCGTTGTTGGTGCTGCAGGAGAATTATTCTCGTTCCGTAAACACCTCTTCAAGCCATTGGAAGAAGATACAATCCTGGATGACTTTGTGCTTTCTCTGCGCATAACACAGGCCGGCTACAGGGTTTTATATGATCCGACAGCCACGGCGCTGGAAACATCCTCAGAAAACAGCAAGGAAGAATTAAAAAGAAAAATAAGAATCTGCGCAGGTGGATGGCAAGCAATGAGTCGGCTTGGAAGTCTGTTCAATGTATTCAAACATCCTGTATTGACCTTTCAGTATGTATCGCATCGTGTATTACGCTGGACATTAGCACCATTGTTTTTGTTCCTCGTAATTCCAATGAATATCCTCCTTGCACAGGACAATGTATTCTATACAATCGTACTTCAACTACACCTTTGTTTTTATCTGTTTGGTATTGCAGGATACCTTCTTGAGCGAAGAGAAATCAAATTCAAGCCTTTCTTTATACCCTACTACTTCATCATGATGAACTATGCTGCTATTGCCGGATTTTTCCGATACGCAAAAGGAGGACAATCATCAGCATGGGAGCGTTCAGCAAGAAAAGTAGTACCGGGAAATTCACCGGCTTGAAATTAGAAAGTGTAAGAAATCTGCATTATCCATTCAATTCTGCATATGCACTAATGATTTTTTCTGTAAGAAATAGAATGTGATTCTACCATCCATCTATTGATTTCAGTCGTAAAATGGAGAGTACTTTCCGGAGTATGACTGAATCAATGAAACGAATTAAACAATTACTTATTTCCCTCCTGACAGGCACCATCATACTGTCACAAACAGCCTGTGTAAAGGAGATTGATGAATACCAGGATCCGCCAGGAACCAATGGTCCGGTAACTGACATCAATCAACTTATGATACCAGCCGGGTTTTCATATGACATAGAAAAAAATGTAAGTCTTCAGCTGAATTTAAAGACAAATACCGATGCTCCAATACCAGGAGTACGAATAAACATCCTTTCAGACCTTCCCGAAAACGGCGGTAAAATACTTTTCACCGGAATCTCCAATTCATCGGGACAGCTAACCGGGAACTTCAAAGTACAGAAATCTACCGCCCAGGTAATTGTCAACACCAATTACATCGGACTTCCCAACAATGCCCTTGCCGGATTACAAAGCAACTCCA
>JAGOJO010000032.1 GCA_017995075.1 Bacteroidia bacterium
AAAAGGTACAGGCTTTAAATTATTTTACGATGCACTTGAGAAAGTGGAAAACCGTACGAAAGAAAGCGGTCTGGAAACATGGCGCACTGCGTTGAACAACGTAATGCCTGCTGTAGAAGTAAAGAGTCGCCGTGTGGGTGGAGCTACTTTCCAGATTCCTTCAGAAGTACGTCCTGACCGTAAAATTTCAGTTGGTATCAAATGGATGATTTTATATGCACGCAAGCGCAACGAGAAAAGCATGGCAGATAAGTTGGCCGGTGAAATCATCGCTGCATCGAAAGGTGAAGGCGCTGCTGTGAAGAAGAAAGATGATACGCACCGTATGGCGGATGCGAACAAAGCATTCTCTCACTTCCGTGTTTAGTAGATTAAAAAATAAAATAATACTTTAAGAAGTAATACCACAATAATAAAATGTCACAGGACGTAAAAGATTTAAGATATGTGCGGAACATCGGTATCGCTGCACACATTGATGCCGGTAAGACAACCACAACGGAGCGTATTCTTTACTATACCGGTGTGAATCACAAAATCGGTGAGGTGCATGACGGTGCTGCTACAATGGACTGGATGGTTCAGGAGCAGGAGCGTGGTATTACAATTACTTCAGCTGCTACTACGGCTTTTTGGAATTACCGTAATAACAAATATAAAATCAATATCATCGATACTCCAGGTCACGTGGATTTTACCGTTGAGGTAAACCGCTCCCTGCGTGTATTGGATGGTCTGGTGTTCTTGTTTTCGTCTGTTGATGGTGTTGAGCCGCAGTCAGAGACAAACTGGCGCCTTGCAAATAATTACAATGTTACTCGTATCGGTTTCGTAAATAAAATGGACCGTGCCGGTGCTGACTTCCTGAATGTAGTTCGTCAGGTACGTGAAGTACTGGGTGGTAACGCACTTCCACTTCAGTTGCCAATTGGTGCTGAAGAAACTTTTAAAGGTGTAGTTGATCTGGTGAATTTCCGTGGTATCGTATGGAATGAAGCAGATCAGGGAATGACTTTTTCTGAAGTTCCGATTCCAGCTGATATGATGGATGAGGCAACAGAATACCGTGAGAAGTTGTTGGAAGCATGTGCTGAGTTTGATGATAAGATCATGGAGAAGTATTTCGATGATCCGACATCTATCAGTGAAGCAGAAATTTTAACTGCACTTCGTCAGGCTTGTGTGGCGAATAAAGTGGTTCCGATGCTTTGCGGTTCTGCTTTCAAGAACAAAGGTGTACAGACAATGCTTGATTACGTGATGGAATTGATGCCATCACCAATGGATAAGAATAACATTACAGGAACAAATCCTGATACCGGTGAAGAGGTGACTCGTCGTCCGGATGCGAAGGAGCCGTTTACTGCTCTTGCGTTCAAGATTGCTACTGACCCATTCGTTGGTCGTTTGGCTTATTTCCGTTGCTACGCTGGCCGTCTGGATGCAGGTTCTTATATCCTGAATACACGTTCAGGTAACAAAGAGCGTATCTCCCGTCTGTTCCAGATGCACGCGAATAAACAAAATCAGATTCCATTCATTGAAGCTGGTGATATCGGTGCTGCTGTAGGATTTAAAGACATCAAAACCGGTGATACACTTTGTGCTGAAGATGCTCCAATCGTATTGGAAGCTATGAACTTCCCAGAGCCTGTAATCGGTCTTGCGATCGAACCAAAAACTCAAGGGGATTTGGATAAGCTGGGAACTGCTTTAGGTAAATTAGCTGAAGAAGATCCAACCTTCCGTGTGAAATCAGACGAGGACAGTGGCCAGACAATTATCAGTGGTATGGGTGAGTTGCACCTTGAAATCATCGTTGACCGTTTGCGTCGTGAGTTCAAAGTGGAAGTTAACCAGGGTGCTCCACAGGTAAATTACAAAGAAGCTATCACAGGTTCAGTTGAACACCGTGAAGTATATAAGAAACAAACGGGTGGTCGCGGTAAATTCGCCGATATCAAGTTTGTTATTTCTCCGGCAGATGCAGATTTTGAACCGAACGATAAAAACGGCGGTCTTCAGTTTGCGAATGAAATCACAGGTGGTAATATCCCACGTGAATTCATCCCTGCAGTTGAAAAAGGATTTAAGTCTGCAATGGTAAACGGTGTTCTCGCCGGATTCCAGGTACAGACAATGAAAGTACGTTTGATCGACGGTTCATACCACACCGTTGACTCCGATTCTCTGTCTTTTGAAATCTGCGCACGTACAGCGTTCCGTGAAGCACTTCCAAAAGCTAAACCAATTCTGCTCGAGCCGATCATGAAACTGGAGGTAATTACTCCGGAGCAAAACATGGGTGATGTAGTAGGTGACCTTAACCGTCGTCGCGGACAAATGGAAGGAATGGATTCACGTGCCGGAGCACAGGTTGTGAAAGCAAAAGTTCCACTGTCTGAAATGTTCGGATATGTAACTGCTCTTCGTACCATTACTTCTGGTCGTGCGTCTTCAACAATGGAATTCTCTCACTATGCAGAGGCTCCACGTAACATCGCAGAAGAAGTAATTGCAAAAGCAAAAGGTAAAGCTGCAGCTGAAAAGGTATAATTAATCAACAAGCCTCTCAACACCGTTCTTATAAAATGAGCCAAAGAATCAGAATTAAATTAAAGTCTTACGACTACAATCTGGTAGATAAATCTGCTGAGAAGATCGTAAAGACAGTGAAGCCAACAGGAGCTGTTGTCAGCGGACCAATTCCACTGCCAACTGAGAAAAAGATCTATACCGTTCTTCGCTCACCACACGTGAATAAAAAAGCACGTGAGCAGTTCCAGTTATGTTCTTATAAGCGTCTGCTCGACATCTACAGTTCTACAGCAAAAACTGTTGATGCACTGATGAAGCTTGAGCTTCCAAGTGGAGTAGAAGTGGAGATCAAGGTTTAGGGATAACCGGAATCTCTTAAGAAAGCGTTCTTTACATATTATCCGAATTAAAATTAAAAACAGGAATGACCTGTAAAAAGGTGTCCTGTATATCAAATATCATTAAGACCAAAACAACTAACAATAGTTAAGATGGCAAGCATCATCGGAAAAAAGGTTGGCATGACCAGCATCTTCGATGCAGAAGGGAACAACATCCCCTGCACCGTAGTTGAAGCCGGCCCATGTGTTGTAACACATGTGAAAACGGTTGAATCTGACGGATATGCATCCGTTCAGCTCGCTTTTAGTGAGAAAAAAGAAAAACATACTACCCAGGCTATGCTTGGGCATTTTAAGAAGGCAAATACCACGCCTAAGCGTAAGGTTATGGAATTCCGTGACTTTGAGCTGGACATCCAATTGGGTGATGTGGTAAAGTGCGATATTTTCCAGGAAGGCGATTTTTGCGAAGTAGTAGGTACTTCCAAGGGTAAAGGTTTTCAGGGTGTAGTAAAGCGTCACAATTTTGGTGGTGTGGGTGGATCTACACACGGTCAGCACGATCGTCAACGCGCTCCGGGATCACTGGGTGCATCTTCATGGCCTTCCCGAGTAATGAAAGGAATGCGCATGGCCGGCCATCAGGGCGACGTTCGCGTTAAACTCCAAAATCTTCAGGTAGTGAAAGTATTGCCGGAACAGAACCTTTTGTTGATCAAAGGTGCGATTCCCGGACATAAAGGATCATTTGTAACGGTGACTAAATAATCATGGAAGTATCAGTATATAATCTCTCAGGAAAAGAGACAGGTCGTAAAGCGAACCTGAACGATGAGATCTTTGGCATCGCGCCGAATGATCATGCCATCTATCTCGATGTGAAGCAATTCCTCGCGAACAAACGCCAGGGTACTCATAAATCAAAAGAGCGTAACGAAGTTTCCGGTACAACCAAGAAATTGAAGCGCCAGAAAGGTACCGGTGGTGCCCGTGCGGGATCAATGAAGAGTCCGGTATTCGTTGGTGGAGGCCGTATTTTCGGACCACGTCCACGTACATACTCTTTCAGCCTTAATAAGAAGCTGAAGCGTTTGGCTCGTATTTCTGCACTGGCTTATAAAGCGCAGGCGAACAATATCATGATCCTTGAAGACTTCAATTTCGACCATCCGAAGACAAAACAGATGTCCGAACTTGTAAAGAATTTAAAGGTAGCGGATAAAAAAACCTTAGTGGTTCTGTCTCAATCAAATAAAAACGTATATTTGTCGTCCCGAAATTTGGAGCGCAGCAAAGTCGTAACTGCTTCTGACTTAAATACTTACGATATTGTGCATGCGCAGAATATCATTGTAACAGAGAGCTCGCTGCCGATTATCGAAAGCACCCTGCTGAAATAATAAACAGCCCGGGAATAAAAAATTAACCTGTAAAGGATTGATTTTCACCCGAGTTGATAGTCAAAATTAAACTAAGTGCATAGGCACGATAAACCTATAGAGTAATAAAATGGATATCCTGAAGAAACCGGTCGTTACCGAAAAGATGAACCGGATTACAGAAAAGCAACCGCGCTACGGATTCATCGTCGATAAGCGTTCCAATAAATTGGAAATCAGAAAGGCGGTTGAAGCGATGTATGGTGTAACTGTTGAATCAGTGAACACTATGATTTATCGCGGTAAATCAAAGTCACGCGGAACGAAGAACGGATTTGTTTCCGGTCAGCGTCCGAACATCAAAAAAGCGATTGTTACCTTGAAGAAAGGGGACATGATTGACTTCTTCAGTAATATCTAATTAAGGCAAGAAAAGAGCAATGGGTACTAAGAAAATCCGTCCGATGACTCCGGGTCAGCGTCACCTGATCCGCAACGATTATTCGGAAATTACAGCGAGTGAACCAGAAAAGTCACTGATTGTTTCCTTAAAGCGTTCCGGTGGACGTAACAATACCGGTAAAATGACAATGCGTTACATTGGTGGAGGACACCGTAAGTTGTATCGTATTATTGATTTCAAACGTGATAAATTCAATGTTCCTGCAACAGTAGAAACAGTTGAATATGATCCTAACCGTACCTGCTTTATTTCCCTGGTGAAATACAGTGACGGAGAGAAAAGATATATCCTCGCACCTAACGGAATTAAAGTTGGACAAACTATCGCTTCAGGCGAAGGAGTTGCTCCAGAGGTTGGAAATGCGATGCCTTTGAAAGATATTCCATTAGGTACTACTGTGCATAATATCGAGATGCGTCCTGGTCAGGGTGGTAAAATTGCCCGCAGCGCAGGTACATATGCACAATTAGCTGCACGTGAAGATCGCTATGCAGTATTAAAAATGCCATCTGGTGAAACACGTAAAGTGCTTGTAACATGTATGGCTACTATCGGTTCAATTTCTAATCCTGATCATGATAAGCAGAGCTTTGGTAAAGCAGGTCGTGTTCGTTGGAAAGGACGTCGTCCACGTGTACGTGGTGTGGCTATGAACCCGGTTGATCACCCAATGGGTGGAGGTGAAGGACGTGCGTCAGGTGGACACCCACGCTCACGTAAGGGCCTCATCGCTAAAGGTTACAAAACACGTAAGAAAAGCAATCCGACGAACAAGTACATTCTCGAGCGTCGTAAGAAATAATTGTTAACAGGATTCTGAAGCAAGAAACAACATGAGTCGTTCGCTTAAAAAAGGGCCGTTTATCGATTACAAACTTGAGCAAAAAGTGCTTGAGATGAATGACGGCAAAAAGAAAGCTACCATCAAGACATGGTCGCGCAGGTCAATGATTTCTCCTGATTTCGTTGGTAACACATTCGCAGTACACAATGGAAATAAGTTCATTCCGGTGTATGTGACAGAAAATATGGTTGGACATAAACTTGGTGAATTCGCACCCACACGTACTTTCAGGGGGCATGCCGGTAGTAAAGACAAAGGATCTAAATAATCATGGGAGCCAGAAAACGTAACGTCGCAACTCAGCGCAAAGCTGCTCAGAAAGAAGTAGCTGTTGCCAAACTGAATGATTGTCCGACTTCACCACGCAAAATGCGTCTGGTAGCCGACATGATTCGCGGAAAAAGAGTAGACATGGCATTAGCTATGCTTCGTCTGAGCACGAAGGAAGCTGCCGGTCGTCTGGAAAAGCTTTTACTTTCTGCACTTGCCAACTGGCAGTCGAAGAATGAAGGAAGCCGTATCGAAGACCAGGAATTGATAGTGAAAGCTATTAATGTAGACGCAGGTCGTATGTTGAAGCGTCTTCGTCCTGCACCGCAGGGTCGTGGATATCGTGTCCGCAAACGTTCAAATCACGTAACAATCATCGTAGACAGCAAAAATACTGTTGCTACAGAAAATAATTCCGCTAACTAAGAACAAGCAATGGGACAAAAGGCTAACCCGATTGGTAATCGTTTAGGTATCATCCGTGGATGGGATTCTAACTGGTACGGAGGAAAAAATTACGCCGACAAACTGGTTGAAGACGAAAAGATCCGCAAATATCTGCTTGCTCGTCTTTCTAAAGGCGGCGTGTCACGCATCGTTATTGAGCGTACACTCAAGTTAATCACAGTAACTATTCATACTGCCCGTCCGGGTATCGTAATTGGTAAAGGCGGAGCTGAAGTGGATAAACTGAAAGAAGAAGTAAAGAAACTGACTCGTAAAGAGGTTCAGATCAATATCTACGAAATTAAGCGTCCGGAACTCGATGCGCAGCTGGTAGCAGATGGTATTGCCCGTCAGCTCGAAGCAAGGATTTCTTTCCGTCGTGCCATGAAGCAATCAATCGCATCAACAATGCGTATGGGAGCTGAAGGTATCAAGATCACCTGTTCAGGTCGATTGGGTGGAGCAGAGATTGCACGTACTGAGCAGTACAAAGAAGGACGTGTTCCACTGCATACATTCCGTGCGGATATCGACTATGCATTGTCTGAAGCATTGACAACTTATGGTATCATCGGTATCAAAGTTTGGATCTGCAAAGGAGAAGTATACGGTAAGCGTGATTTATCTCCAAACATCGGAGTAGCGAGCACACCAAAACCAGGATCTGGTGGTGGCAATGATCGCCGTGATCGTGGAGAAAGAGGTGATCGTAATGATCGCGGAGGTCGCGGAGGTCGTGGCGGACGTGGTGGTAACAGCGGAAGATCACAAAAAGATTAATAATTAGTAAAGGACGAACACAAGATAAAGCAGCTGAAACATGTTACAGCCGAAAAAGACTAAGTTCCGTAAGCAGCACAAAATGGTGCCTAGTGGTACTGCCACACGTGGCACATCCCTTGCCTTCGGTACTTTCGGAATAAAATCCCTCGAAACCTGTTGGATTACATCACGCCAGATTGAGGCGGCTCGTGTGGCGGTAACTCGTTACATGAAGCGTGAAGGACAGATATGGATCCGTATTTTCCCTGACAAACCAATTACCCGTAAGCCTTTAGAGGTACGTATGGGTAAAGGTAAAGGAGCACCTGAATTCTGGGTAGCTACAGTGAAACCGGGTACAGTGATCTTCGAAGCAGAAGGTGTAAACCTTGAAATCGCGAAAGAAGCACTTCGTCTCGCAGCCCAAAAATTACCGGTAACTACAAAATTCGTAGTCCGTCCAGATTATCAAGAATAATATCAAAGATTTACCATGAAACAGTCCATCGTTAAGGACCTTACTACGGATGAAGTCCGTGAAAAGATCAGAGATGAGCGCGCCAGCTACATCAAGATGAAGATGGCACACGCCGTGTCTCCGATCGAAAACCCTATGAAGCTTCGTGCCGGCCGTCGTGCTATTGCGCGTCTGGAGACCGAACTTCGTAAACGTATGACTCAAACCCCAGCTGCCGAATAATCATCATGGAAGAAAGAGCACTTCGTAAAGAACGTATCGGAATTGTATCCGGTACCAAAATGAACAAATCCATCGTGGTTTCAGTGGAAGCACGTGAGAAGCACCCGATGTATGGTAAGTTCATCAAGAAGACTAAGAAGTTCATGGCGCACGACGAGAAAAACGAGTGCGGCGTGGGTGATACAGTTAAAATTATGGAAACCCGTCCGATGAGCAAGTTGAAGCGTTGGAGACTGGTGGAAATCATAGAAAAAGCGAAATAATCTGTATCCTTCCCTATATGGGGGAGAGACATTCATTAACGAGAGAAAATGATACAGCAAGAGTCAAGGCTCGTAGTAGCCGATAATAGTGGTGCCAAAGAGGTACTTTGCATCCGCGTGCTTGGAGGAACAGCGAAGCGTTATGCTTCATTGGGCGACAAAATTGTTGTCACAGTGAAGAATGCGCTCCCATCCGGCAACATCAAAAAAGGTACGGTTTCCAAAGCCGTTGTAGTGCGCGTAAGCAAGGAAGTACGTCGTGATGACGGTTCCTACATCCGCTTCGATGATAACGCAGTTGTACTGCTGAATAATCAGGATGAGATGCGCGGTACACGTATCTTCGGACCAGTAGCCCGCGAATTGCGCGAGAAAGCATTTATGAAGATTGTATCCTTAGCCCCGGAGGTGCTCTAAGAAATGGAACGTAAAAAGAACAAACAACCCAAGCTCCATGTCCGCAAAGGTGACCTCGTGAAGGTGATCAGTGGAGACTCCAGAGGTCAACAAGGTAAAGTGCTGGAAGTAAATGCAGCCGACCAGGTGGCCATCGTTGAGAAAGTAAACATGGTTTCGAAACATACTCGTCCGAACGCGCAGAATACCCAGGGTGGTATTGTGAAGCAAGAGGCTCCGGTTCGTATCTCGAAGCTGATGGTGATAGATCCTGCAACAGGAAAGCCGGGCCGCGTTGGACGCCGCCTTGAAGATGGCAAACTGGTGCGTTATGTAAAAACTAAGAAATAACAGGGGGAGGTATAGAGATATGAATTACGAACCACGCCTGAAAACGAAGTACCGCAATGAGGTTGCAAAATCTCTCCGCGATAAGTTTCAGTATAAAAGTATTATGCAGGTGCCACGCCTGACAAAGATCTGTATCAACCAGGGTTTGGGAGATGCTGTGTCTGATAAGAAAATTATCGAGTCGGCCCTGAATGAAATGACCACGATTACCGGTCAGAAAGCAGTGGCAACCAAGTCACGCAAAGACATTTCAAACTTCAAACTCCGTGCAGGAGTGCCGATCGGCGCACGCGTTACATTGCGTGGAGATCGTATGTACGAATTCCTTGATCGTTTGATTGCTGTTGCTCTGCCACGTATCCGTGATTTCCGCGGTGTAAACGATAAAGGTTTTGATGGACGTGGTAACTACACACTGGGTGTTACCGAGCAGATCATCTTCCCTGAAATCGATATCGATAAAGTAAATAAAATCCAGGGTATGGATATCACTTTCGTTACAACAGCAACGAAGGATAACGAAGCCATGGAACTTTTAAAAGAATTCGGAATTCCTTTCAAGAACCAAACTAAATAATCTTTCGAACGATGTCAAAAGAATCGATCAAAGCGCGCGAACTTAAGCGCATCCGTCTGGTGGAAAAGTATGCTGAGAAACGTCAGCAACTTAAAGAAGCAGGTGACTATGTGGCACTGCAAAAGCTGCCAAAAAACTCCTGCCCGGTACGCGTTCGTAACCGTTGTAAACTTACCGGCCGTCCACGCGGATATATCCGTCAGTTTGGAATCTCACGTGTGATGTTCCGTAAACTGGCCCTTGAAGGAAAAATTGCCGGCGTAACAAAATCCAGCTGGTAATCCCGAATCAAATCAATTATTCAAAAAGAATCAACTAGTCCATGTATACCGATCCAATAGCAGATTATTTAACCCGGATACGTAATGCGGTAAAAGCAAATCACCGTGTTGTGGAAGTACCTGCGTCAAACATGAAGAAGGAAATGACCAAAATCCTCTTCGACAAAGGATACATTTCGAATTATAAATTCGAAGAAACGGATAATAAGCAGGGCAATATCAAAATCGCGCTTAAGTACAATGCTTCTACCAAGTTACCGGCAATCACGGCAATCCGTCGTATTTCCAAACCTGGTCTGCGTAAGTATGTTAAAGCGGATCGTATTCCTCGCGTTATTAACGGCCTTGGTATTGCCATCGTATCTACTTCACACGGATTGATGACAGACAAAGAAGCTCGTCAGCTGAATGTAGGTGGAGAAGTAATCTGTTTCGTGTATTAAAATTTAAAAAAAATTACGTCGAGAAAATGTCACGCGTAGGAAAAAACCCGATCAATATTCCAAGTGGTGTCCAGATAACTGTGGACGGCCGTGAGGTGTCTGTAAAAGGACCAAAAGGAACACTCGTGCAATCCATTCAGGATGGTATTGATGTACACGTAGACGGAAGTGTTGTTACACTCACCCGCGCTACTGAACATAAGCGTCATCGTGCGCTGCATGGTTTGTACCGTGCATTGATCAACAATATGGTGGTAGGAGTATCTACCGGCTTTAAGATCGAACAGGAACTGGTGGGTGTGGGTTACCGTGCTACCAATCAGGGAAACCTGCTCGATATGGTGCTTGGTTATTCTCACCACGTAGTATTTGATCTTCCAGGTGAAATCAAAGTGGCTACACGTCAGGATAAAGGTCAGAACCCGATCATTACTCTGGAAAGTCACGATAAACAACTGCTCGGACAAGTTGCTGCAAAGATCCGCTCACTCCGTAAGCCTGAGCCATACAAAGGAAAAGGTATCAAGTTTGTTGGTGAAACACTCCGTAGAAAAGCAGGTAAGTCCGCTTCTAAGAAATAAAATAAATTAACCGATATAGTTTCCGGTTTATCATGCAAGACCAAAAAATAGTCCGCCGCACCAAAATACGTTCACGTATCCGTAAGGCGATCAAAGGAACAGCAGAGCGTCCAAGACTCTCCATCTACCGCAGCAATAAAGCGATTTATGCGCAGGTAATTGATGATGTGCAAGGTCACACCATCGTTGCAGCTTCTTCTCGTGAGAGTGGAGTAGATGCTAAAATCAATAAAGTTGAACAAGCTGCATCAGTAGGTAAGATCCTTGCTGAGAAAGCAAAGGCTGCCGGTGTTAGTTCGGTGGTATTCGATCGCGGTGGTTATCTCTACCATGGTCGTGTGAAAGCCCTTGCTGATGGTGCACGTGAGGGAGGACTTCAATTCTAATTTGAACCGATAGTTACGAAATAGCAAATGATTCAGAACAGCAAACGCGTTAAGTCAACTGATACCGAACTCCACGATAAACTGGTGGCGGTAAACAGGGTTACCAAAGTGACCAAAGGAGGTCGTGCTTTTGGATTCGCTGCCATCGTGGTGGTAGGGGATGAGAAAGGCGTTGTGGGACATGGTCTCGGCAAAGCAAAAGAGGTGACCGATGCGGTAACCAAAGCAATTGACGACGCAAAGAAAAATCTGGTACGCGTACCACTTAGAAAAGGAACTGTTCCTCATGAGCAGGAAGGTAAATTCGGTGGCGCTCGTGTATTCCTGAAACCGGCTGCTCCTGGTACCGGTGTAATTGCAGGTGGTGCGATGCGTTCCGTGTTGGAGAGTGTGGGTGTAACCGATGTACTTGCAAAGTCTAAAGGGTCGTCTAACCCTCACAATGTGGTGAAAGCAACTATAGATGCACTGCTCAAAATGCGTGATGCGCATGCAGTTGCTCAGCAAAGAAGTGTTGATTTAAGTAAAGTATTTAACGGATAATATCCTCCAAGCAGATCATTATGGCTAAGTTGGCTATTACACAAGTAAAGAGCGGAATTGATCGCTCTGAAAATCAGAAACGCACCCTGAAGGCGCTCGGTCTGACAATGAATAAAACAGTGGAACTGGAAGCAACCCCGCAAGTAAAAGGCATGGTGGCTAAAGTACAACACCTGGTTCACGTAGTTGAGAAATAATATATCCATCTGAACAAGAGAAACAATACAGATTATGGATTTGAGCAATCTTAAGCCCGCAAATGGTTCTACAAAGAACCCAAAACGTATCGGTCGTGGTACAGGTTCCGGTCATGGTGGTACATCTACCCGTGGTCATAAAGGTGCCGGTTCCCGTAGCGGTAACAGCCGTAAAATCGGGTTCGAAGGTGGACAGATGCCTTTACAGCGTCGTCTTCCTAAATTCGGTTTTAAAAATATTAACCGTGTAGAATACGCAGGCATCAACCTCGATACTCTTCAGAAACTCTCTGAACAGCATGGAATTACCAGCTTTGATCAGCAGGTGTTTATCCAGCGTGGACTGGTTTCTAAAAATGACCTCGTGAAAATTCTTGGTCGCGGTGAACTCAAAGCAAAAGTTGACGTTAAAGCACATGCTTTCTCTGATACAGCTAAAAACGCGATTGAAAAATTGGGTGGTTCTACCGCAACCCTCTAACAAGACTTATGAAGAACTTCATACAGACATTACAGAACATATTCAAGATTGAGGACCTGCGTGCCAGAATCCTGAATACCATATTGTTCCTGTTGGTTTACCGACTTGCTGCTCACGTAGTGCTTCCGGGTATCGACCCGTCGCAACTGGCTGGCTTACGTGCCCAGACTTCTGGTGGTATCCTTGGACTCCTCGATGCTTTCTCCGGTGGTGCCTTTTCTCAGGCATCCGTTGTGGCATTAGGTATCATGCCTTACATTTCTGCTTCTATCGTGGTGCAGTTGTTGGGTATTGCTGTTCCTTACTTCCAAAAATTACAGAAAGAGGGAGAGAGTGGTCGTAAGAAGCTCAATCAAATTACCCGTATCCTTACCGTTATTGTGGTCATTTTCCAGGCTCCGGGTTACCTTATTAACCTAAAGGCGCAGGCTCCAGGTGCAATTATCGCTTATTCGAATCCTGATCTGATCTCTCCGACGTTCTTCATGTTTACGTCTACATTGATCATTATTGCAGGTACATTGTTTATCATGTGGTTAGGTGAGCGTATTACTGAGAAAGGTATCGGTAATGGTATCTCCCTGATTATCATGACTGGTATTATCGCTCGTCTGCCGTTTGCCTTACGTGATGAGTTCTTATCTCGTTTGAATGATCAGGGTGGTGGTCTTGTGATCTTCCTGATTGAAATGGTGGCTTTGTTTGCTGTTGTTGTATCAGTGATTCTCCTGGTTCAGGGTACCCGAAAAATTCCGGTGCAGTTTGCGAAGAAGATCGTTGGTAACAAACAATATGGCGGAGTTCGTCAATATATCCCATTGAAAGTCAATGCTGCCGGTGTAATGCCAATCGTATTTGCCCAGGCAATTATGTTCATTCCGGCGTATGTTGCTCAGTTCTTCCCTGAATCTGCTTCATGGCAGGGCTTTGCAGCTAATATTACTGATTATACTTCTCCGTTGTACAACATCGTGTTTGCAACACTTATCATCCTGTTTACTTACTTCTACACGGCTATCGCTGTGAATCCGAGTCAGATGGCAGATGATATGAAGAAGAATGGTGGTTTTATTCCGGGGGTTAAACCTGGACGCAAAACATCTGAGTTTATCGATGATGTAATGTCAAAAATCACCTTACCTGGATCAATATTCCTGGCTTTAGTGGCAATTCTGCCTTCTTTTGCCAAAATGGCCAGTGTAAATACTAACTTTGCACAATTCTATGGTGGTACATCTCTCCTGATTCTGGTGGGTGTAGTACTGGATACTCTCCAGCAGATTGAAAGCCATCTGTTGATGCGTCACTACGATGGTCTGATGAAATCAGGTCGTATTAAGGGACGTGCTTCAGCAGGGGTTACTGCCTGATAGTGCATATTGACGATTGAAAAAATGAGCGGAAGTACTATAGTGTTGAAGACACGTGAAGAGATAGAGTACATCCGGAATAGTTCTTTACTTGTAGGAAAAACACTGGCAGAGGTCGCCCGAAATATCCGTCCCGGAATTACAACACTGCAGATGGATGCGATTGCGGAGAAGTTTATTCGTGATCATGGGGCGGTTCCTTCTTTCAAAGGTTACAGCGGGTATCAACATACTCTGTGCATTTCGATTAATGAAGAAATTGTACATGGTATTCCCGGTAGCAGAGTAGTGAATGAAGGAGATGTGGTGTCTGTTGATTGTGGGGTTTTCATGAATGGATATCATGGAGATTCAGCGTATACTTTCCCGGTGGGAGTGGTAAGCGAGGAAATTCTACAGTTACTCAGAGTCACTAAAACATCCTTGTACAAGGGTATCGCGAAAGCAAAGTCCGGAAATCGGATAGGCGATATCAGTGCAGCTGTCCAGGATTTCGCGGAAGCGAATGGATACGGTGTAGTGCGGGAATTGGTTGGTCATGGTATCGGCCAGAAACTGCATGAAAAACCGGAGGTGGCCAATTATGGTAAGAAGGGACATGGTCCGCTTCTGAAGCCAGGAATGACCATCGCTATTGAACCGATGATTAACCTCGGAACAAGGCAGATCCGGCAGTTGAAAGATGGTTGGACCATTATCACTGCAGACCGTAAGCCGGCCGCGCACTTCGAGCATACAATAGCCATTACCGATGGCGAGCCGGATATACTCAGCACGTTTGAGTACATTGAACTGGCCATCGCAGAAAATAGTTACATAACAGAGAAAATAGCAACACTCGCCTGATCTAATGTCAAAGCAACCGGCCATCGAACAAGACGGCACGATCACAGAAGCCCTCTCTAACGCAACCTTTCGCGTGGAGTTGGAGAACGGACATGAAATCATAGCTCATATCAGCGGTAAGATGCGGATGCACTACATCAAAATCTTACCAGGTGATAAAGTGAAAGTGGAGATGTCGCCTTATGATCTGACCAAAGGAAGAATAACTTACCGTTATAAATAAACCACCCAAGCGGGTAACCTAAGATTAAAAATGAAAGTCCGTCCATCCCTCAAAAAGCGTAGCGCCGAATGTAAAATCGTGCGCCGTAAAGGTCGCTTGTATGTGATCAACAAAAAGAACCCTCGTTTTAAAATGCGCCAGGGTTAATCTTAGATTCGTTTAACAATTAGAAATTACAGCAGATAATGGCTCGTATATCTGGTATTGATTTACCGAAAAATAAAAGAGGTGAGATAGGTCTCACTTACATCTATGGCATTGGTCGCGCCTCTGCCCAAAAAATCCTTACTGAAGCCGGTATTGACTGGAACAAGAAGGTACATGAATGGAACGATGATGAGTTGACGAAGATTCGTACACTGATCAACGATGAGTTCAAAGTAGAAGGAGCTCTCCGTTCTGAAAATCAGTTGAACATTAAACGTCTGATGGATATCGGATGCTATCGCGGTGTACGTCACCGTGTAGGCCTTCCTGTTCGTGGTCAGCGTACTAAGAACAACTGCCGTACTCGTAAAGGTAAACGTAAGACCGTTGCGAACAAGAAAAAGGTTACAAAATAATTAATTAAACGGATTTAATATTCCAATCTGACCAATGGCTAAACAAACTAAAGCCGTAAAGAAGAAAGTTGTAAAGGTGGAGGCTGCCGGTGAGGCACATATCAGTGCCACATTTAACAACATTATCATCAGTCTTACCAATACAACCGGACAGGTTATCTCCTGGGCTTCTGCCGGTAAAATGGGCTTCCGTGGTTCTAAAAAGAACACTCCTTATGCAGCTCAGTTGGCAGCAGCTGATTGCACGAAAGTGGCCTATGACCTCGGTCTGCGCAAAGTGAAAGTATTTGTGAAAGGACCTGGTTCCGGACGTGAGTCTGCAATCCGTACGATTCACAATTCCGGAGTAGAGGTGACTGAGATCATTGATATCACACCAATACCTCACAATGGTTGTCGTCCTCCAAAGCGTCGCCGCATCTAATTTTTAATTGGTCAAACCCGAAAAAGTCTAATACAACAAATGGCAAGATATATTGGCCCCAAAACCAGGATCTCCCGGAAATTCCGTGAACCAATCTACGGTCCTGATAAAAATTTCGAAAAGCGTAGTTATCCTCCTGGACAACACGGTAACAGCAAGAAGCGTGCGAAAGTATCCGAGTATGCAACTCAGTTAATGGAGAAGCAGAAAGTGAAGTACATGTACGGAATTCTCGAGCGTCAGTTCGCGAAAATCTTCGACCGTGCTGCTCGTATGCAAGGTATCACAGGTGAAAACCTGTTGAAGCTGATCGAATCACGTCTCGATAACGTAGTGTTCCGTTTAGGTTTGGCGGCTAGCCGTGATGGCGCTCGTCAGCTGGTTTCACACCGCCACATTATGGTGAATGGTAAACTGGTGAACATCCCTTCTTACACCTTGCGTGCCGGCGATGTTGTTTCTGTTCGTGAGAAATCTAAATCTCTTGAGATTATTACAACTTCTCTCGCTTCCCGTTCTGCTAAATACGGATGGTTAGAGTGGGATGGTAGCAAGATGAGCGGTAAGTTTATCAATCCTCCTGCTCGTGAAGAACTCACTGAGAACATCAAAGAACAGCTCATCGTCGAGTTGTACTCTAAGTAATCCATTGAACTAAATGGAGGCCGGCAGGTCCTTAACCTGTCATCAAAACTTAAAGTAACCTTAAACACACATAACTCACATGGCGATATTAGCTTTTCAGCGACCGGACAAAGTGATCATGAATCATTCGACCGAGACCTTCGGTCAGTTCGAATTCCGTCCGCTTGAACCAGGCTACGGAATCACGGTCGGAAATGCTCTGCGCAGAATTCTGCTGAGCTCTTTAGAGGGTTTTGCAATCACTTCGGTGAAAATAGCCGGAGTTGATCATGAGTTCTCAACGATCAAGGGAGTAATTGAAGACGTAACTGAAATCATTCTGAACCTGAAGCAGGTTCGTTTTAAGCAGCAAATTGAAGGTACCGATGCAGAGAAAGTGCATGTGATGATTAACGGTAAAGAAACTTTCACTGCTGGCGATATCGCGAAGCATACAACTGCATTCCAGGTGTTGAATCCGGATTTTGTGATTTGTCACATGGATTCTTCTGTGAAACTGCAAATGGATATCACGATTGAAAAAGGTCGTGGTTATGTTCCTTCTGAAGAGAATAAAACAAGCAGTGCTCCGATTGGAACTATCTTCCTTGACGCGATCTATACTCCGATCCGTAATGTGAAGTATTTCATCGAGAACTATCGTGTAGAACAGAAAACCGATTACGAAAAATTGGTGATCGAAATTACTTCTGATGGTTCTATTCATCCGAAAGATGCATTGCGCGAAGCTGCTGAAATCCTTATTCATCACTTCATGCTGTTTAGCGACGAGAAGATTACCCTCGAGTCTAAACCTAAGCAGGTGGCTGAAGAATTGGATGAAACAACATTGCATATGCGTCAGTTGTTGAAGACGAAGTTGGTGGATATGGACCTGAGCGTTCGTGCACTGAACTGTCTGAAAGCTGCTGATGTGGAAACATTGGGTGACCTGGTAAGCTATACAAAAGCTGACCTCCTGAAGTTCCGTAACTTCGGTAAGAAGTCCCTCACTGAATTAGAAGAGCTTGTTCGTAGTAAGAACCTGAGCTTCGGAATGAATATCGCTAAATACGGTATCGATAAAGATTAATTTAAAACAATACGTCGCTTCGGCGAAAGCATACAATAACCAGATTACATCATGCGTCACGGTAAAAAAGACAATCACCTCGGTCGGAAAGAAGGACACAGGTATGCTCTCATGAGCAACCTCGCTGTGTCATTGATCACACATAAGCGCATCTTTACAACTGTTGCTAAAGCAAAAGCTTTGCGCACATTTGTGGAGCCGCTCATTACAAAGTCGAAAGACGATTCAACACATTCTCGTCGTGTGGTGTTTTCTTATCTTCAAAATAAGGAAGCAGTTACCGAACTCTTCCGTGAAGTAAGTCAGAAGATCGCTGATCGTCCGGGTGGATATACCCGTATCATTAAAGTAGGTAACCGTCCTGGTGATGCTGCTGAAATGGCGATGATTGAACTGGTAGACTTCAACACTACTATGGTGAGCGAGAAGTCTGGTAAGAAAGCTGCTGCTAAAACTACTCGTCGTAGCCGCGCGAAGAAAACATCTTCTAAGTCAGAAGATGGTACTGATAGCGCAGAGTAAGTTTAACTTGTCATAAAAAAACGGGCTGTATCAAGTACTTGATGCAGCCCGTTTTATTTTTTGTGTTTTTTTTGAGATTGAAGTTAATGGCACCTTTGTATTTTCCGGCCTGATCTTCTGAAAAGAGTATTTTGTTGATTTATTTGTTTGCTGATTTTTTCTTTGCTGAAATGGAAGTGATCTTCCGCATGATCAGGTAGATGATTGGAAATATGGCGAACGCAGCCATTGAAACCGATTTATGCGCTGGATTCTCAATAAAAAACGAAATCCCAAGGACCACAATTAACATGAGAAGCATGCTGATGGTCCAAAGTTCGCGGTCTTTGTAGGTCTTTAGAAGTTGTGTAATGTCGCTGTTGTTCCGCAAATGTGGCTTGTCCACGAGTATGTACTTTTCAAGCAGTGCGAGTGTTAGTAAGCTGAATAGAATTACTCCAAGGTATATGTAGAATCCGACCATCGATTGCCCATTACTACGGGCAATTACGGTTGCTGTAAATGGGAATAAGCCAACAGTAAATAGAAGCAACAGGTTGTGGAAGACCAGACGTCCGTCGAAACTCTTTACTACACTGAATAATTTAAGGTGCTGATACCACGTAGACCCTATAAAGATAAAGGATACAATGTATGCCAGAATAGTAGGGACAAGGTGCAAAAGTGCATGCGTTAACTCCTCGTGAGTTTGAATGGAAGTGGTTTCCGGGATGTGAATTTCAATTGCCATCAGTGTAATTACAATGGCAAATACGGCGTCGCTGAACAGGATCATGCGCTCAACCTGAAACTCTTTGTGCAGGTCGTCCCGAAGATTTTTATCGTCTTTCATAAAATGATTAAGGTTCCTAAAAATAGAAATTATTTTATCATTTGGGAATTCTCAGACCAGCGCAAAAGTGAAATGATGACTTTCTTTACCGTACGGTGAATTGCCTGTTGACGACTTGTTCTTCTGAACTGAATCGTAGGATGTATAATCCGGCTGGCAATGAAGTAACATCCAAAACCTGATTGAAAGGACCTTCTGGCCTGTTGAAGTTAACTTGCATTACTCGTTGTCCGTTCATGTTGTAGATGGCAATTTGACCGGATGATAACACCGGTGTTTCTTCAAAGGTCAGCGTGAGCGTACCGGATGTCGGATTTGGGAATAGTTGAAAGTCGGAGGAGGTGATGTAATCCGATACTTTTTCTGCAGTCGTTGTTAAAGTTGTAAATGTGCGCATTGTTCCCCATGACGATTTTACCGCTGAGGCAGAGTCGCAAATAGATCGTACTTGCCATTCATAAGTAGTTCCTGGAAGTAAATTGTATATAATTCGGCTATTCGCTGACGTTAGTTTCTTGTTCCAGATTGTTGTTCCTGTTGCACGGTATTTTACTTCATATCCTGTTGCGCATTCAGCGGTATTCCATCTGAACTGGGCAGAGGTGGTTTTAATGTTGTTTACGGAGCGGTTGGTTGGAGCTGGACAAATAGATGCTCCGGTACAGGAAGAAGTTACCGTGAGTCTGGAGTCATTTTTCAGGTTGCTTTGTAACTGGATCCATGGATTGCATTCAGATTTCAACTCAAAATCCAGCCAGGGAATCAGGTATTCATTTGTCAGCGATTGTTGTGTTGTGCGGTTGATGGTAGGAGAGGGAGAGCAGGTTGACTCACCAAAAGAGCAATTGAAATTCTGATTAGCGAACTGACAATGAGATCCGCCATTAATTGATAAGTACCATTTGCATGTCGAGGTCAGGTTATCATAAATAAGTCGGCTATGCTGCGAAGCTGGAGTGACACAATCGTTACCTCCGGCAAAGATAAGTGCAGGGCGGTTGATTTGCTGTGCGGCAGCAGATGCAGATGGGTTTGTCTCGGCCGGTGCAAGTCCCGCTACAACTGTAATAGATGCGTTGTATTGCACGGAAAGCATTGCAGCCCCACCACCCATCGAATGGCCCATAACGGCGGATGTAGCGGCGATTTTTCCGTTGAAGATATTCCCGCCTGTTGTGCCGGCTTGTTGAAGAGCGCTCACCACATAGGCCAGATCTCTTCCGAAATTAGTATGGTTGGGAAGAATGCTACCTTCTGTCTTTGGCAATGCCACTATATACCCCTGAGGTACCAGCGAAGACCAAATGTTCTGATACGCTGCAACAGACATCACAAATCCATGTCCGAAAACAATCACAGGAAATTGTCCGGTGGCCACGGTTGTATTACTGCCTGCTGACGTTGCAGGATAATAAATATCCGTTTCAATAGCCCTGTTCGAGCGGGAGGGATCATTGAAGGTAACAGTAGTGGAACCAATAGCGAAGTTCTGTGCCGAAGCAGAATAGCCACTCAGAGCTACAAGAAGGAGGATTAAGTAGTGTTTTACCATATATGAAGAACAGTCTGAAGGACCTATTTGTTTCGAATTATCTGAATGACAGGCTGTGAATTTGGCAATTAAAGATTTCTCTTGACTGTTTTCAGAAAATTGCAAAAAGGTGTAGTCCGAAATCGGGAATCCGGCTATTAATACACCCCGAGTTGTGATGTATTTTTAATTCGATTTTAGAGGACCCTTAATATACGGAGGAGTACAAAGAATACCAGTTTTTCGCAATGAAAGCTTCGTAACCTTGAACAAGAACAAAAATGGGTTGGGAGAGGCCGCCAATACAAAACCCCTTAAAAACCTGCATTACGTATGCATGTACTTAAGGGGTTTAATAACAAACAATATTTTTTACTTCACACGCTCTACGTACTCACCGGTGCGCGTATCTACTTTCACCTTATCACCTTCATTTACGAAGAGTGGTACGCTTACTTCAGCACCGTTATCCAGTTTCGCTGGTTTCAAGGTGTTGGTAGCAGTATCTCCTTTCAGACCCGGCTCGCAATAATCGATCACCAGCTCCACAAACGTTGGAGGCTCAGCAAGAATTACGTTCTCGTTTTCGAAGGATACTTTTACTTCCATACCTTCTTTCAAAAACCTGAAGGAGTTACCGAAAAGTTCATTTGGAACCGGAACCTGTTCGAAGGTTTCTTTGTCCATGCAAATGATGTTATCTCCTTCATTGTAGAGATAATCCATCATTTTATATTCTACACGTGCAATCTCTACCTCTTCGCCTGAGCGGAAACGGTTTTCGAGGAGTTTGCCGGTTTTCAGGTTACGCATTTTACCCTGATAGAAAGCACGCAGGTTGCCCGGTGTGCGGTGCTGCCATTCTACAATCTGACAGAGTTCGCCGTTATAGCGTAATACGGTACCTACGGATACATCGCCTGTATTTGCCATGTTAGACTTTGTTTAAAGTATGTAATGATTACTGTTTTTAATGAAGAAGGCAGAGCGTACACTCTGCCTTCACTTGGTTTCATCTTTTCAATTAACCTTCTACTACGTCGAAGTTCAGTTTAGCGCGGATGTCGCGGTGAACGATTACTTCAGCAATATAGCTTCCGGTTTTCTTGATGTGTTCTTCAGGCATTACCACATTCTTCTTGTCGACTTCGTAACCCATACCTTTGAGTTTGTCTACAAGTTGTTGTGAAGTAACGGATCCGAAGAGTTTGCCGTTTTCACCCACTTTCGCGCCAATAGAAAGAGTAACTCCTTCCAGGGCGGCAACTAATTTCTCGGCATCGCCGCGAACTTTGTTGAGTTTATGGGCACGCTGTTTTACTGTTTCAGCATGAATCTTTTTGTTGGTCTCGTTAGCAATTACTGCCATCCCACGTGGGATAAGATAATTACGTCCGTAACCGTTACGCACTTTCACGATATCGTCAGCGTAACCAAGGTTTTTTACGTCTTGCTTGAGAATGATTTCCATGGTTATAACCTCCTGCGCTTATTTTAAAAGATCTGTTACGTAAGGCATCAAGGCAAGGTGACGAGCACGCTTAACTGCTTGTCCAACTTTACGCTGAAACTTCAGGGAAGTTCCGGTAAGGCGACGTGGCAATAATTTACCTTGTTCATTTACAAATTTGGTCAGGAAGGTAGCATCTTTGTAATCGATGTACTTGATGCCAATCTTCTTGAAACGGCAGTATTTCTTTTTTTGTACCTCCACTGCCGGTGGATTCAGATAACGGATATTTCCGTTCCCTGCATTTGATGTTGTCGACATGTTTCGGGTTCGTTTAGTTGTTTACTGCTTCTTCCTGTTTTTTCTGGGCTGCATTTTTACGCTTCCTGTCATTGTAAGCAACGGCGTGCTTGTCAAGAGAAACTGTGAGGAAACGCATAATACGCTCATCCCGTTTGTATTCGATCTCCATTTTAGCAACCAATGTTGGTTCAGCCTGGAATTCGAACAGGAAGTAGAACCCTGTGTTCTTCTTCTGTATTGGGTAAGCCAGTTTGCGTAATCCCCAATTGTTCTCGTGAACAATTACGGCACCGTTGTCGGTGAGGAATTTACGATACTTTGCAACCGCTTCGTCTACCTGCTCCTGAAGCAATACTGGAGTCAGGATGAATACGGTTTCATACTGTTTTTTCATTTTAACTGGTTTTTTCCTTTTGAGGACTGCAAATTTATAAAAATCTTCCATTCAATCATATAGAATGGGTGAAAAACTTTGATGCAGGTATTGTGCTTGAAAATCAGTGCTTTGTAAGAGGTGATTGAACGTTTTCGGCCTTCTTCTCCGGTTTGTGGTTGCCTTTAGAACCTCGTCCGGACTGTTTCTGGCTATTCGTACCTTAATGCTTCTATTGGGTCGAGGTTGGAGGCTTTGATGGCTGGATAGAGTCCGGAAACTAGTCCAACGATGAAACATACAACAACTCCGCCTGTTATCCATAACCATGGTATGATAAAGCTGCCGCCCATGGCCATTGAAATCAGGTTGCCGATGAGTACTCCTAAAATGATGCCCAGGATACCACCCATCTGGCAAATAAGGATGGCTTCTGTGAGAAACTGTTTGCGGATGGTGGATCTGGTTGCTCCAAGCGATTTCCGGATGCCAATCTCTCGTGTGCGCTCGGTCACAGATACGAGCATGATGTTCATGAGCCCGATGGCCGCACCAAGCAAGGTGATCAGACCTATAATGGCTGCTGCACTGGTGACTGAGCTGAGTGAGTCAATAACCATGCTGGCTAAACTGTCGCTCTGGGTGATTTCAAAACTGTCTTCAGCTCCTATGCGGTCCTTGCGAATGTTGCGCATGAGTCCGGTGGCTTCTCCCTTGGCTGGTTCAATATCAGTGGTGTTGTCAAGCTTCACGGTGAGTGTGTAGCTGGTATTGTCGGTGGCGTAATCCTGCTTGACATTTAATAAGGGTATAAGACAGATCTTGTCTCCTCCCATACTCATGCTGGACCCCTTTTCTTCAAGAGTGCCGATGACTCTGTATTTGGAACTTCCTACACTGACGATTTGGTCGATGGCCGATTTTTTTGGAAAGAGTTTCTCAACGAGTTCATTTCCTAGTAGGCAAACATGCATGCCTGCGTCGATGTCTTGTCGGGTGAAATTTCTTCCTGCTGATACCTTGTATCCGGATACTTCCAGGTAGTTTTCATCGACTCCCATTACCGTGATGTTTGGGTTCGATTTTTCGCGTTCGTGTTTGAGTACTCCAACGGGTGTGGCCATTGCAGATACTGAAATAAGCGATGGATAATGGAATGATCGTGAGAAGTCTACTGCCTGGTAATAGGTGATTTTCTGATGTTTCTTCGGCTTTTTACCGCGTCCGCCCATGTGGATATTCATCCCCGAATTCCTGATTGTAAAGGAGTTGGAGCCCATACTCGAAAAGCTGCTGTTGATGGATCCTTTGAGGGCGTCGATAGAGGTGAGAATGCCTACCAGTGCCATGATTCCGAAGGCAATGATGAGGATCGTTAGAACGGTCCTGAGCATCTGGCTGCGGATGGCGGTGAGGGCTATTTTGACATTTTCACGGGTCGTCATGCCTCAAAAGTAGGAAGTTGCAGGGTATTTAGCTGTTTTTTGTGAAGAAGTGGTTAAAATTTACCCTGAAGTGCAATTTCAGGCATCTCTTTTCGTATTATTGCGTATACGAAAACTATAACTCTCAAATAAATCATGAAAAAAATCTTCATTGCCGCAGCCTTCGTAGCATTTTGCTCAGTAGGATCTGCTCTTGCTCAGGCACCAGCTGCTCAATCTAATCAGCCTAAGCCTGCTGCTGCATCAACAACAGAAGCTAAAAAGGATTCTCATGGAACCGGTGCTGCTTGTTGCTCTAAAAAATCAGCTGCTAAATCTTGCGGTTCTGAAGCAAAGGCTGCAGGAAAATCTTCTTGCTGCCAGAAAGGTGGTAATACCGATGCAAAAGCAGAAGGTACTACTGAAGAGAAAAAGAACTAATTCATCTTCATTGATGTGTAAAGCCTCCGAATCCCGGGGGCTTTTTTATTTTTAGACTGTAGAGAATAGTTTTTTCGAATTAGTTTTTGTTGAGATGATCGAGAAGTTCGGCGAGATGTCGGATGGTAATCACTGGCGCTTCATGTTTTGTATTACCATTCGGTGCAAAGTGTACTGCTGTAAATCCTGCATTTAACGCGCCGAAAACATCCGTCTGGAAGGTGTCGCCTATCATCATGCATTCGTCGGCATGTGTTGCTCCACTTAGTTCAATGGCGTGATGAAAAATACGTGGATCAGGTTTATGTACTCCGACTTCTTCAGATATAATTACGTGCTCAAAAAAATGTCCGATAGATGATGCGTTGAGTTTGGTGTGCTGAGCTTCTTTAAATCCATTGGTGATTATATGAAGTTTGTATTTGCCGTGCAATTGGGTGAGCAGCTCAATAGCACCCGGAATAAGATGTTGCTTATGTGGTGTGCGTTCAACAAATGCATCTGCCAGACTATGTGCAATGGTGTCGTCTTGTACGTTGAAGTCGTGTAGTGTGTGTTGAAAACGATGGAGTCGTACTGCGTCTTTTCCAACTTTATTTTCCGCATACAAGCCCCAGAGTTTTTCGTTGTGTGCGCGGTAACAGCTGTGAAAACTGTCGAAGCCCGGTATGCCTTTATCGAGGAGATTTAATTCGTCAAATAACTCGCGGAGACTTTCTTCAGCATTACGGTCGGTGTCCCAAAGTGTGTGATCGAGATCGAAGAATAAGTGGATGTGTTTTTTCATTTGGTAACCTGTTCCTGTAAGTCTTTAACACTGTTTACATGTAAAATTTCAAATATTGTTGTCATGGAAAGCGACCAGAATAAAATGGAAAGAAACATGTAAAGCAGTATTTTCTTTTTATTGTCCTCTAAGCTATTGGCGATAATTGTGCCGATCGGAATGGAGATGATCACAGGTGTGACAATAGCAATGCCTGCGAGTCCATACTTTTTCCAGATTTTTACAATGCGTCGGTTGCGTTTGGTGAAGATTTTTCTCTTCCGGTAATGTTTGTCGACGTATTCGTAGTGTACTTCGAACTCTCCGTCAATGTCTACTTTGGGTGGACTAAATGCTTCTGGTTTGTCGAAGAGATGTCTTACCTTCATCACAATCCAGTGTTCTATTCGGAAAATAGGCTTGGAGAGATAAGAGAAAATTACAACGCCGAGCATTCCTCCAATGACACTGTAGATGACCGTTTCGGCAAATCCAAATTCATAGCGGGTGTTGTAATAGGCAAATGGAGGCCCGGCAACAAATTTTACGCTGCTGAGCAAAATTACCTGTATGATTTTCCAGAGTTCTCCCATTTTTCCGATGCCTCTAAATTACAGGTTACAACGATACAATTTCGTTGTGGTGAAATTTAAAAGTTCGGTAATGTGGTTCTTGAAAAAAAATTATTCTTTTTCTCCGTAGGCTAAATCTCCTGCATCACCAAGACCCGGAACGATATAAGCCTGTGCTGTAAGTTCTTCGTCTATTGCACCAATCCAGATGTCTACTTCTTCAGGCATATGTTTCTTTACATATTCTACGCCTTGAATGCTTCCAACTGCTGCTACAATATGTGTATGCTTCGGTTTGCCTCGTTCTAGTATGGCCTTGTAAGTGGTTACGATGGATGATCCTGTTGCGAGCATCGGGTCAGCAAGAATCAGGATGCGTCCGTTAAGGGATGGACTGCTGACATAATCGAGGCGGATGTCAAAAGTTCCGTCTTTGTGATGTTTACGGTAAGCTGAAATAAAAGCATTGTCGGCATGATCAAAATAATTGAGTATACCTTGATGCAAGGGTAAACCAGCACGTAAAATTGTACCAACAACCGGTTGTTCTGCAGGTAATGAAACATTGGCGATACCCAACGGTGTAGTAACTTCCTGCATTTTGTAAGGAAGCGTTTTACTGATTTCTATTGCTGCGATTTCACCTATGCGCTCCAGGTTGCGGCGGAAACGCATCCGGTCGTTTTGGGTGTCAACATTGCGTAATTCTGCAATGAACTGGTTGATGATAGAATTCTTTTCGCTAAGTAGGTGTACCATAATTTCAAATATATAATCCTCCGTTAATATGCATTACCTGTCCGGTGGTGAAGGCGGCTTCCTTGCTGCAAAGATAAGCAATGGATGCTGCCAGTTCTTCGGATAGGCCTAACCGTTGTAAGGGTGTATTGTTTTCTATTTCTTTCCGGATGTCGGGTTCAACAGCATCGATCATTCCTGCATTGTAGTAGCCGGGTGCTATGCAATTCACAGTGATACCAAATCGGGCAAGTTCAATTGCTTGCGCTCGGGTGAGTCCTTCAAGTGCTGCTTTGGATGCGGCGTAGGCTCCGGTTCCGACCGGTGGACGATGTGCTACAACAGATGAAAGATAGATTATTCGTCCGCTTCCAAGTTCCCGCATCATGGGAATGGCTTGTTGGCTCATTAACCAGGGCGCTGTTGTGTTGACCTGAAAAACTTCGTTCCATTCTTCCGGCGATTGCTTCCAGCTTAATCCGCTGCTGGGGACTCCGGCATTGTTGATGAGTATGCCTATTTTAATTCCTTGTTCTTTTAAGGATGTGTATAAACGATGAATGTCATTTTCATTTCTCAGGTCAGCCTGTAGAATAACATGTGGCTTTCCATTCACAGGTAAAGAGGCTCGTAGCTCTTCCGCTTTCTCAATATGTTGATGAAAATGTAATGCGAGATGATATCCGTCTGCTGCAAGTCGTTTTGCAATCGCGGATCCGAGTCCGCCGGTAGAGCCGGTGATGAGTACTGTTCCTGACATGGTTTATCGTTTCAGCCAGCGCAGGGCTTTGGGTAATCGGTTTTGCTGAAGTCGTAAATATATACAATCTATGCTTCCGAACTGATGGAAAAAATTGGCGATGGATTTTATGTTGGAGCCGCCGAAGTCTAACATGCGGTTTTGGCCTGCATTTTCACGAATAAGTTGGTCGAATAGATAGTGCATTGCTCCTGTTTTTTTTCCTTCCGGAGTAGTGAACCCTTTGAGGTAGAGTATACGTTGATGGTATTCGATAAAAAATGCTCCGGCTTGTATCTCTCCTTTTGAATCCATGGTGGCGTAGCAATACGTTTTGGTGTTTTTTTCTGCCGATTCCATAAGGTGGCGCAGCGTTTCGTATTGTTCGTCGGTGAATAGTTCGCTGACTGCCCGCTGGTGAATTTTAAATTGCTTTACAACTTCGTGTCCTGAATACCGGCGGTTTAGCTGTAGTCCTGCTTTGTTTGCTTTTTTCAGATTTCTACGCAGATTTTCTGAATAGGATTTTTCCAGTTCTGCGTAAGGTGACCGGAGATCAAGTTGCTGATACTTTTTTTCTTCTGTTTTATATG
>JAGOJO010000002.1:0-30218 GCA_017995075.1 Bacteroidia bacterium
CTGCTGATAGTTGTTGGACTCTTATCTTCTTGTTCAAAGAAGCAAGTAGTAGTGCCGGAAAATGTTATTCCGCGTGATTCTATGATTCTGATGCTGACAGATGTGCACATTGCCGAAGCAACCATTCAGATCAGAAATCTGGGACGCTCAGATACTACCCGTCAGGAAGCGTATGCACGTTACCGTTATATTTTTAATAAGTATAAAGTGAACGACGAACGTTTCAGGGAAAGTTTTGAATTCTACCGTTCTCAGCCGGAGTACTTCCATAAAATGTATGATGAGGTATTGGCGCGTTTGAGCGAAAAGCAGGCTGCGGCGCAACAATAAAATTCTAATTTGTTTTTCGCTGTTAGCAAGCAAGCAATCAATTATTGAATGATAAAAAAAGAGGCCATCTCTTTCACGGGACAGCCTCTTTTTACTTTTTAATGATTTATTTCTTCAGATACATATCGAGCCATTCAAAAAATACACGCTGCCAGAGTATGCCGTTTTGTGGTTTTAATACATGGTGGCCTTCATCAGGAAAGTATAGGAACCGGCTTGGGACTCCCTGTAACTGGGCTGCGGTGAAGGCTTCCATACCCTGATTCAATGGTACACGGAAATCTTTTTCATTGTGAATTACGAGCATTGGAGTATCCCAATTGCGTACGAATTTATGCGGCGAAAAGGCATCGTAACTCTTTGGCTTTGGATTATCCCAGTAGGCGCCTTCCATATCATGGTTTGCGAAGAAAATTTCTTCAGTGGCCGCATATTCTGATTCCAGATTAAATACTCCGCAATGCGAAATAAAGGCTTTAAATCGCTTGTTATGATGCCCGGCCAGCCAATATACCGAATAGCCTCCAAAGCTTGCTCCAACACAGCCTAAGCGGTTTTTATCTACATAACTTTCTTTGGCTACATCGTCGATGGCGGACGTGAGATCGTTCATGGCCTGTCCACCCCAGTCTCCGGTGATCTGGTCATTCCACGCTTCTCCAAATGACGGTAAGCCGCGACGGTTAGGTGCTACTACAATATATCCGTTGGCTGCCATGAGACTGAAATTCCAACGGTAACTGAAGTACTGACTGACTACACTTTGTGGTCCTCCCTGGCAATAAAGAACAGTTGGATATTTTTTGGAAGCATCAAAGTCCGGTGGGTAGATCACCCATACCAACATTTCTTTTCCGTCAGTGGTTTTTACCATTCGCTTCTGGACATTGCTTTTCTTAACTGTTCCCCAAATCGGTTCGCTGACATTCGTAATCATTTTTGCAGCTCCGGTTTGCGGATTTACATTGTACAGTTCACTGGGCATGGTGTAGTCGGTGCGACTGGCAACAATGACCATTGATTTACCTGTTCCTGCTACAGTAATTTCATTATAGTCAGCCTGTGCATCAGTTACCTGTCGAACCGGCATAGCACTTTTCAGGAAGGCGTCATATAAGAAGATTTGTTTGGTTGCATTTTTGGCAGCTGTGAAAACAATCATTCTGCTGTCACTTGTCCAGGTAACATTGTCTACGGAGTAATCAAATGTTGGCAGCAGCTCCGTTTTTTGTTTGGTTTCAAATGTGTATTGAAATAAACGGTTCCTGTCACTTTCATATCCTGGCATCTCCATGCTTAGCCAGAGAAGTTTTTTACTGTCAGGTGACCAACAAGGATCATTATCGTATCCTTTCATTCCTTCTGTGAGGTTGGTAGTGGTGCCGGTGGTTAAATCGTAGATATAGATATCTGTATTGGTACTGACTGCAGATGCTGTTCCGTTCAGTTTTTTGCAGGTGTAGGCTAGTTTCTTTCCGTCGGGTGAAAACATGATCTGTTCATCGCCTCCGAAAGGTGCGGTAGGGCAATCCCATCTTTCTCCTTTGAGCAGGTCTACACCACTGCCAATAGTGCTGTTGGAGTAGGTAGCTAGGAAAAGGTGTGAATAGGCATAATCATGCCATGCATTCCAGTGACGATACATCAAGCCGTCGATGATACGGGCGCCATCTGTTTTGGGCAGGTCAGGATAGATCTCGCTTGGTTTTTTGTCGAGTTTTACATCGGCACTGTACCAGATATGTCCTAACGTTTGTGAATATCCGAAGTTACCGATTCCTCCTTCAATATTTGACACCTGCACTTTGATACTGCCATCAGGATTCATTTCCCAAAGCTGTGAGTCACCGTTTTTATCAGCCATTATAAACCCAATTTTTTTTCCGTCAGGGCGCCAGCGGGCAGATCCTTCGTCAGCAGAAGTGTTGGCAAGTGCTACTGGTGTTCCTCCTCCGGCAGGTATCAGGTATAAATCGCTTTGACCCTTGTTGGATGCTATATCAAATAAACGAACATTGTAGATCACCGATTTGCCGTCAGGAGATATGCGTGGATCAGATACACGGCCGATCTTCCATAGTGCTTCCGGTGTGAGTGTTTGTGAAAATCCTAGGGTGCTCAGTGTGCAGAGCAGTGCCATTGAGAGTTTTTTCATGGGTTGTGTTTATAGTAGTTCAAATTTGGTAAAAAGTTGGATGGGATGACCATCAAATGCACTAAATTTTTAGTTTTTTGTAGACTTCATCACGGTCGAGGGAAATGACATCGCCGGGTATCATTTTGCCAAGTTCCAGATTCTCAATCTTCACACGTACCAGTCGGAGGGTAGGGTAGCCAACTGCAGCCGTCATGCGGCGTACCTGGCGGTTTTTACCTTCTGTGAGCGATAACTCGATCCAGGAATCAGGTACAGTTTTACGGAACCGGATCGGAGGCTCGCGTTCAGGTAATGTTGGCGGATTGATCAGCTGTGCTTTGGCCGGATGCGTATGGTATTTTTTTCCTTCTATGCTGATACTAACGCCTTCGGATAGCCGTAACATGGCTTCTTCTGTGGCCGTGCCTTCTACCTGTATGTGATAGGTGCGCCAGTGTTTGTGTTTAGGACTTAAGAGCTCTTTGTTGATGTAGGTATCGTTGGTGAGTAGCAGGAGTCCTTCGCTGTCAGCATCAAGTCGTCCAACAGGATATACATCTTTTGGAAAGTTGTAAAGTGTACCTAAACCCGGTTTGCCTTCGTCGGGCATGAATTGGGAGTGGACACCAAATGGTTTGTAGATGAGGAAGTAGTCCATGTAGTTGTTTTAAACAGCAAACGCTGCCGGTTGCGTATGGTCGCGAAGCCGGCAGCGTTTGTTGAATGTTATGAATTATCAGTTATTAATCTTGAAGTCAACTCTTCTGTTTTTCGAACGTCCGGCTGCTGTGTTGTTATCTGCTGCAGGTGTTGTATCGCCAAACCCTGTTGCAGAAATACGGTTTTCTGCAATGCCTTTACTGATTAAGTATGCTTTTGCAGCTTCAGCACGTCGTTGCGACAATTCCTGATTCGCTGCTTTTTCGCCGGTATTGTCAGTGTGTCCGCTGATTTCCAGTTTTGCATTTGCATTTGCATTTAACACTTTCACAACCATGTTGAGTTTTGCCATCTCGCCTCTGCGAATGATATCTTTTCCGGTGTCGAAATAAACTGAACGGATAGATTTCATATCAGCTGCGTTTGCCTGGTTTGCTGCTGAATTGTCTTCTGGACATCCTTTGTTGGTACTGCTGCCTGCAACTTCCGGACAACCATCATCTACATCCGCTACTTTGTCGCCATCTTTATCAGGACATCCCTGTAATTCGGCGAGACCTTTGTCTTGTGGACATTTGTCCTCCGGATCAATCAAACCATCTCCATCTGAATCAGGACAACCTTTCAAATCAGCTGTTCCTGCCAGCTCCGGACAACGATCTTCCGCATCTACTATTCCGTCTCCATCTTTATCAGGACATCCGTTCAATGCAGGATTGGTGCTTACTAAGCCGGGAACATCAATACACTTGTCGAGTGAATCCATTACGGTGTCTCCGTCTTTATCAGGACATCCTTTTGCTGATTTCACACCCTTGATATCCGGACATACATCCGTGAAATCCGGAATTCCATCACCGTCACGATCGAGTGGACATCCATCGTTGTCTACCTTTGCTCCTGCCGGTGTATCCGGACATTTATCCTTCTTGTCGTTTACTCCATCTTTATCAGAATCTGTAGGTCCTGCAAAATTCCAGCTAAGGCCGATACTATGCATCAGAAATGAATCGAAATTGTCTCCGGCTTCTTTGTCGCGGTTATCGTGATCCGTGTAGGCAAAAGTCTCCTGCAGATGTAAGTTCAGGTTCGGTGTAAGCGTAACTTTTAATCCAGCTCCGAATGGGAAAAAAATATCAGTGCCGGGATATTTTAAATCACTCAGATAACTGATTCCGATTCCTACAAGACCATAAGGGTTCACACGAAAACGTTCTTCTTTGAAAAGATGAGCGCGCATTTGTGCATTCCATTGGAATTGGTTCGCTTCAAAATTGTTCAATTGATCTTCCCGATAACCAATAGAGCCTATTGTTGTATTCATAGCGAAATCAAAATGATTCGTTACAAACCATGCTGCTGATAATCCAATGTGCAGATGCGCATCTTGTCCGCTGGAACTGTAAAATCCTTGTCCAAGATCTCCGTTGTATTGTGTAGATCCTCCCCAGAGGCCCAGAGCAAATGGACGTTCAGCAGTTTGTGCCTTCAGGAAAGCCGGTAAAAAGGTCACCAGCAGGCAAATTCGAATTAGATATTTCATACTTTTTCAGATAGAGCCTGCAAAGGTAGCTTTCTCCCTGAGAACTGATACCGCCGGCTCATTAAATTAATCATAAAAACGTCCCTGTGCCGGTGATTTTTTCCCTTTTGCCGGAATTTGATCTGTGAGGCACCGTTCTCCTGTTTTCCGATGGTCGGTTTTCTTGAGTTCATTAAACGCATTTATTTTCTACATTTGCACTGCGTTCTTATTATAACTTATCAAGAAAGGTGGAGGGACTGTGCCCGTTGAAACCTTGGCAACCCATGCGGTTTAAATTTAAGTGTCTGAAATGCAATTAGTTGCGACTATTGTTTTCATTTAATCGAAATCAATTCCTGCTAGTGACTTCCAGTCGTTCATTAGTGCTGTCAGCAATCTGGCAGATAACATTTTCAGTGTGACTTATGAACTGTTAATTCTTAAACCTCAGAAGGTGCCACATCCAGTCTCATGTATTCGCATGGGAGCAGATAAGTGCCGAAGGATATGAACTTTAATTAAAAAAAATCGTAAAATCTCTTCCGGCAGCCGGGAGGGATTTTTTCATTTCCGGAAGCCGCTAAAAAAAACATATGGCTGTACACCCCATTATTCAGCAGTTAGAGCGTCGTGTGCTCGTTATCGATGGTGCCATGGGTACCATGATTCAACGTTATCAGTTGCAGGAGTCCGATTATCGTGGTAAACGTTTTGCAGATTGGCAGCATGACCTGAAAGGAAACAATGATTTGTTGAGCATTACCCAACCGACCATCATTCGTGATATCCATAAGGCGTATCTCGATGCCGGTGCCGATATCATCGAGACAAATACATTTAATGCGCAAAAGATTTCATTGGCGGATTATAAAATGGAATCGCTTTCGTATGAACTGAATCTTGAATCTGCTCGTCTGGCTAAACAGGCAGTGCAGGAGTGGATGGTGACTAACCCTAACGGAGGTCCGAAGTTTGTTGCAGGTGCACTGGGACCAACTAACCGTACTGCTTCTCTTAGTCCGGATGTGAATGATCCCGGATTTCGTGCTGTTTCATTCGACGATCTTGTTGATGCATATACGGAACAGATTAATGGCTTACTGGAAGGTGGTGCCGATCTGCTTCTGATCGAAACTATCTTCGATACATTGAATGCGAAGGCAGCTCTGTTTGCTATCCAGTCTGTTTTTGAAGAACGGAATATTGAATTACCGGTTATGGTTTCCGGTACTATTACCGATGCAAGCGGTCGTACACTGAGTGGACAAACGGTGGAAGCATTCCTGAATTCAATTTCACATATGCCTTTGCTGAGTGTTGGTCTGAATTGCGCATTGGGTGCTAAAGAAATGCGCCCTCACCTGGAGGAATTGAGCGAAAAAGCTCCGTTTTATATCTCTGCTTATCCGAACGCCGGACTCCCGAATCAGTTCGGTGAATATGATGAAACCCCTCACCACATGGGACATCAGATCAAGGATTTTCTGACCAGCGGATTTTTAAATATCGTTGGTGGTTGTTGTGGTACTACTCCTGATCATATCCGGGAGATCGCTACTCTGGCGAAACAATGTCCGCCGCGTAAACGTCCGCAACCGGATACTTTACTTCACCTCAGCGGACTGGAAGCAGTTACCCTTCGTCCGGAGAGTAATTTTATGAATGTGGGTGAAAGAACTAACGTTACGGGTAGCCGAAAGTTCGCACGTCTCATCGCTGAAGGGCAGTATGAAGAAGCATTGGCTATTGCCCGCGATCAGGTGGAAGGTGGTGCGCAGGCGATCGATATCAACATGGATGAGGGTATGCTCGATTCCGAAAAGGCAATGGTGAAATTTCTGCACCTGATCGCCTCTGAACCGGATATCGCAAAGCTTCCGATCATGATTGATTCTTCGAAGTTTCATGTTATTGAGGCTGGATTGAAATGCACACAAGGTAAAAGTATTGTGAACTCTATCTCTCTGAAAGAAGGAGAAGAAGCGTTCCTTAAACAGGCAAATACACTGCGAAAATATGGTGCGGCGGTAATCGTTATGGCGTTTGATGAAGATGGTCAGGCGGATACCTATCAACGTCGTATTGATATCTGCTCAAGAGCTTATAAACTGCTGACGGAAAAAGTGAATTTCCCTCCGCAGGATATTATTTTCGATCCGAATATTTTCCCGGTGGCTACGGGAATGGAAGAACATCGCCGGAATGCTATTGACTTTTTTGAAGCTACGGCCTGGATCAAGAAAAATCTCCCTCATGCGAAGGTGAGTGGCGGAGTGAGTAATGTGAGTTTCTCGTTTCGCGGGAATGATCACGTGCGCGAAGCAATTCATGCTGCGTTTCTTTATCATGCAATTCGTGCAGGTATGGATATGGGAATTGTAAATCCGGGTCAGCTGCAGGTGTACGATGAAATTCCGAAAGATCTCCTCGAGCGTGTGGAAGATGTATTGCTCGATCGTCGTGATGATGCTACAGAGCGTTTAATCACTTATGCCGAGCAGATCAAGGGAGCAGGGAAGAAACAAGAGCGTGATGAAGCATGGAGGGAGGGATCTGTTCAGGAACGATTGACGCATGCATTGGTGAAAGGTGTGGTGGAGTATATCGAGCAGGATGTGGAGGAGGCGAGGAAGTTATATCCGAAGGCTCTCAATCTGATCGAAGGTCCGCTGATGGATGGAATGAATGTAGTGGGTGATCTTTTTGGCGCCGGAAAAATGTTCCTTCCGCAGGTGGTGAAAAGTGCCCGTGTGATGAAGAAGGCAGTGGCGTATCTCTTGCCTTATCTGGAGGCGGAAAAAACAGAGGGTGCCAGCAAGAAAGGAAAAATTCTGATGGCTACTGTGAAAGGTGATGTGCATGATATCGGAAAAAATATTGTGGGTGTAGTTCTGGCTTGTAATAATTATGATGTGGTGGATATCGGTGTGATGGTTCCTGCAGATAAAATTCTTGCCGCAGCCCGTGAACACGATGCAGATATTATTGGTCTGAGTGGATTGATTACACCTTCATTGGATGAAATGGTACACGTGGCGAAGGAGATGGAACGATTGAAGTTTGATATTCCGCTGTTGATTGGTGGTGCTACGACTTCTAAAGTACATACCGCAGTAAAAATTGCGCCGCATTATTCGCATCCTGTAATTCATGTGAATGATGCTTCACGTTCTGTGCCTGTAGCAAGTTCGCTTTTGTCGAAGGAGCAGCGTCAGGAATTGATCGATCGTACCAATGAAGAATATGATCGTTTGCGTAAACAACATGCAGGTGCGCAGGCGCAGAATAAATTTATTCCTTTAGCTGAAGCACGTGCTAATGGCTGGCCTGTGGATTGGTCTGCTACAGATGTGAAGGCGCCATTGAAGCCGGGAGTTACTGCGTTGAACAATTATTCAATTGCTGAATTGGCGGAGTATATCGACTGGACTCCATTCTTCCATTCCTGGGAGATGAAAGGATCGTATCCGAAAATTTTATCGGACCCTGAGCGTGGTGTGGAAGCAACTAAATTGTTCAATGATGCGAAGGCAATGTTGGAGCGGATTATTGCGGAGAAATGGATCAGTGCGCATGCGGTAATCGGCTTGTTTCCTGCAAATGCAGAGGGCGATGATATTTTGGTGTACGCAGATGATTCACGATCTTCAGTGAAGGCCCGATTGCATACACTTCGTCAGCAAACGCGAAAACCACAAGGTCAGTTCAATCTGGCATTGGCTGATTTTACAGCTCCGGTGGGCACAAATGTGAAAGATTATATCGGTGCTTTTGCTGTTACTGCCGGTGCCGGAATCGATGAGCATGTGGCTCGTTTTGAAGCTGCGCACGATGATTACAATGCGATTATGCTGAAAGCTATTGCAGATCGACTGGCTGAGGCATTTGCAGAAAGATTACACCAGCGTGTTCGTAAAGAATTCTGGGGTTATGCTTCGGATGAAACTTTCAGCAATGCAGAGCTTATCAAGGAAGAGTATGCAGGTATTCGTCCTGCTCCGGGTTATCCCGCTCAACCTGATCATACCGAAAAACTGACGATATGGTCATTACTCGACGTGGAGAAAAATACCGGAATTACCCTTACGGAAAGCATGGCGATGATGCCAACTGCTGCAGTGAGTGGTTTGTATTTTGCACATCCCGCTTCTCAGTATTTCGGTCTCGGAAAAATTCAACGCGATCAGGTGGAGGATTATGCTAAACGTAAGGGAATGTCTCTGGAAGAAACGGAGCGTTGGCTGGGTCCTGTACTTGGGTATGAGCCGGTGGAGGCATAATCCTTTGTAGTTCCTGGATTATTCTGCGTATCGTCTTCCGATTCCGGTGGAGCCTGAGATTCTGTCTTGGGTTCGTTAGAATCATCGATTCCACCGGGAGGACATGCATTACTACCTTTTAATAGCCACGCCTCATCCCCGTATTCCTGCGTTTCGTCCCCTTTCCGCTCCGCTTGGTCGATGGGAGTCATGAAATATGGATCATACTTTTACCTTTGTTAACATGATCCAATTGAATCAGGTAAATAAGTCGTATCCAATGGGCGCCGGAAAGCTGCACGTGCTGAAGGGTATCGATTTGAATATCGGAGCCGGGGAGATGGTTTCGATTATGGGATCTTCCGGTTCGGGGAAGTCTACTTTGTTGAATATTCTGGGTATCCTTGATAATTATGATACCGGTACATATACTCTCGATAATACGCTTATCCGCGACCTGAATCCGGCGAAGGCTGCCCAGTTTCGTAATCGGCTTATCGGTTTTGTGTTTCAGTCGTTCAATTTGCTGAGCTTTAAAAATGCCATGGAGAACGTGGCGCTTCCACTGTATTATCAGAATGTGAGCCGCAAAGAACGTAATAAGATTGCACTCGAGTACCTTGATCGTGTGGGATTGAAAGATTGGGCGAACCATGGTCCGAATGAACTTTCCGGTGGACAAAAACAACGGGTAGCAATCGCCCGTGCACTGATTACTAAACCGAAAGTAATTCTTGCCGATGAACCTACCGGTGCGCTCGATTCAAAAACTACAGAGGAAGTGATGCAGTTGCTGACGGATGTTCATCGGTCAGGCGTTACCGTTATCATCGTTACTCACGAGGCAGATGTCGCGGCGCAAACACAACGCACCATCCGTATCAAAGATGGTTTGATCGTTTAAATCACCTTCAATCAATCCGCACTAAAAAAATATCCTCCAAATCTCAATCTAATAACATATCAAAGATATTTCTTAACCCAAACCCTTCGATACGCGTGAATACTTGACTGTAAAACAAATTTATAGTCACTACTCAAGAACTTAAAAACCTAAAAACCTAAAAACCTAGAAACCTAGAAACTTAAAAACTCCCCGTAAATCCAAATGTTTAACAGAGAAGTCTGGTCCGAAATATTCTCCACCATCCGCGCTAATAAACTGCGGACGTTCCTCACTGCTTTCAGTGTGGCCTGGGGAATATTTATGCTGATTATTCTGCTCGGCTCCGGTCAGGGTCTGCGGAATGGTGCGGAGAATCAGTTTCAGTCAGATGCGGTGAATTCTATCTGGATCAATGGTGGTACTACGAGTAAGTCGTATGCAGGTTTTCAGCCGGGGCGTGATATTCAATTACGCAATGAAGATTATGCTTTCATCCGTAGGCAAAATCCAACTGTAAATCATATCACCAATTCATACGACGGTCGAAGTATCAGATCCCTTACCTATAAAAATAAAAATGGTGCTTTTACTACCCGTTCCTGTATGCCGGATCACGACTATATGGAGAATTGTACCATGGTAAGTGGAAGGTTCATCAATGATAAAGATATCTCCGGTTACAGAAAAGTATGTGTAATGGGTAAGCCGGTGCAGGATGCTTTGTTTGAAAAGGAAGAGCCGGTTGGTAAATACATTAATGTGGATGGAGTTCCGTTTAAGGTGATTGGTACTTTCACGGATCCCGGTCGAGGAGATAATGAGCGGATATACATTCCCGTTAGTACAGCCCAACGTGCATTTAACGGACAGGATAAACTCAGTGTGATCTGGTTGAGCACCGGTTCGGTAGGGGTAGATGAAAGTGAATTGATGGCGAAAAATATCCGTCAGTTGCTCGCAAAGAAGTATAATTTCGATCCGAAGGATGAAGAGGCTGTTAATGTCTGGAACAATTCTGTTGAATATGTACGGATTATGGATATGCTCTCCAATATCCGGATTTTTATCTGGGTCATTGGTATCGGAACATTGATCGCCGGAATTGTTGGCGTAAGTAATATCATGATGATCGCTGTGAAAGAACGCACCAAGGAAATTGGCGTTCGTAAAGCAATTGGTGCAACTCCCGGATCTATCATCTCAATGATCCTCCAGGAAAGTGTCTTGATTACAGCTGTTGCCGGTTATATCGGATTGATGGGCGGAATCGGTGTGCTGGAACTTGCTCGTAAGTTTATGCCACCCAGCGATTTCTTCCGCAACCCGGAAGTTAATTTGAATGTAGCACTCTCTGCTGTATTCCTGTTAATCATCGCCGGAGCCTTCGCCGGACTTATCCCCGCAATTCGTGCAGCAAAAGTTGAACCGATTGAAGCACTGCGCGATGAGTAAATTTGCCAATTGGTCAATTAGCCAATTAGCAAATGTGATTGATGTGATGATTGATGATGTGAATTTAATATCTGGAAGTATATAACCTTAATAACACATAAATGTAGATGTTTGACTCCGACTCCTGGCAAGAAATATTTGCTACCATCAAGAAGAATAAATTGCGCACCGCACTTACATGTTTCGGCGTGTTTTGGGGTATATTTATGTTGGTGGTGATGATTGGTTCCGGAAATGGGTTGAGTAATGGTATTTTGAAAGATTTTGCAGGTACAGCTACTAATAGCTTTTTCTGTTGGGCACAAAAAACATCAAAGCCTTATAAGGGGATGAAACCCGGAAGGAATTTTAATTTCAATAACGATGATACAAAGGCTTTGAAGCAATTGCCGGAATTGGCAGTGGTAGCACCGATGAATCAGTTGGGAAATTATGAGGGGACCAATAATGTGGTGCGTGGATTAAAGAACGGCGGATTCGAAGTGAGCGGAGTGTATCCGGAGTTAAGAAAAATTGAGGCTACAAATATAAAGGCTGGTCGGTTTCTGAATCAAAATGATATTGATGATAAGCGCAAGGTGGCGGTGATTGGTAAACGGGTGCAGGAAATTTTATTTGAAAAGGATGAAAATCCGATTGGAGAATACATTCGTGTGCAGGGCGTTTATTTTCGGGTGGTGGGTGTTACAGAACCTGCTTCCGGTGGTGAACGAGGTCGTGAAGCCGGAGAAAAAGTGCAGATACCGTTTACGACATTTCAACAAGCATTTAATTATGGTGATATAGTAGGTTGGTATGCGATCATGGCTTCGAAAGGAGTACCTGCTACCAAAGCAGAAGATATGGCACTTGCACTGTTACGCGAGCGTCATAAGGTGGCTCCCGATGATGCGATTGCTATCGGTCATTGGAATATGGAGAAGGAGTTTAATAAGCTAAACGGACTTTTTGCAGGTATCAGCGGTCTCGTATGGATTGTTGGAACTGGAACGCTGCTGGCAGGAATTATTGGCGTGAGTAATATTATGCTGATCGTGGTGAAGGAGCGAACGAAGGAGATTGGTATCCGTCGTGCTATCGGCGCTCCTCCCGGACATATTGTTCGTCAGCTGATCCTGGAATCAGTGTTCCTGACTACAATTGCAGGATATGTGGGCTTGATTTTGTCTATTGCACTGATGGAGGGTGTTTCTTCTATGCTGGCTTCCGATGATAGCAGTATGTTTACCAATCCAACTATTGATTTGAATGTCGCTCTAACGGCATTGGCTATACTAATTGGTGCGGGAGCATTGGCAGGACTCATTCCGGCGAGAAAAGCAATTGCCATTCCTCCGGTAGAAGCATTGCGTTACGATAATTAAAGAAACTACAATAACAACGAATAACGATAAATAAAATATGAAACGAATTTTGAAGGTAGGAGGTATCATTCTGTTAATCGGAACCTTCGTATGGACACTTTATTTCCTCTATGCCAAATCGGAGAAACCACCGGTGGAGTACAAAACCGAGAAGGCTACAAAGATGTCCATTATGCGGAAAACTGTAGCTACCGGTTCGGTGATTCCCCGTCGTGAAGTGTTTATCAAACCCCAGGTTTCGGGTATTGTGGATGAAATCTATATCGAAGCAGGGAAGATGATTCGTAAAGGTGATGTGATCGCTAAAGTTCGTATCATTCCGAATATGGTAAACCTGAACGAAGCAGAAAGCCGTGTGAATCGTGCGAAAATCAGCATGGATCAGGCGCAGGTAGATTTCGATCGTTATCAAAGCTTGTTTAAGGATAAAATTATCAGCCCTGCCGAATTCCAGCAGTATGAAATCCGTATGCGTCAGGCCAGAGAAGAAATGACTACCGCTCAGGATAATCTGGATCTCATCAAAGAAGGAGTTGCCAAAAGTACAGGGAAGGTGACCAATACACTGATCCGTTCTACAATTACAGGTATGGTATTGGATGTTCCGGTGAAGGAAGGTTTCTCGGTGATTGAATCAAATACTTTTAATGAAGGAACTACGGTTGCATCAGTGGCAGATATGGGTGAAATGATTTTCGAAGGGAAAGTGGATGAGTCGGAGGTAGGAAAAATTTCGAAAGGCATGGAGCTGATACTAACAGTAGGCGCCATCGAGAATTATAAGTTCACGGCGAAACTGGAATACATTGCTCCGAAAGGCGTGACCGAAAATGGGGCTATTCAATTTCAGATTCGTGCTGCGGTGGCATTGGATACTGCGCATTTTTTACGTGCAGGTTATAGCGCCAATGCAGATATTATTCTGGATAGAAAAGACAATGTGTTGTCCGTTCCTGAAAGCGTATTGCAATTCTCCGGTGATACCACTTTCGTAGAAGTGAAGTCCGGTACATCCTATAATCGTCAGGTAATTAAAACCGGTATTTCCGATGGAATCAATATGGAAGTACTCGAAGGACTGAAGGAAAATGATGAATTAAAAATTCCTGCAGGTACAGCCGGCGAGGAGAGTTAATTATCATTAATAAAGTCAGTTAATTGTTGTGTAATAAATACTAACTCCAGATTTTACATTGTGGGTTGGTTCGAAGTGTGATAAGGTAATTCATGTCCTTTTCTCATACCGCAATTGAATTTTATTAGCTTGTAAATCAAAGGGTTTTGGCCAAAAGTTGAGTTTGCAAGGTTAATCTCTATAAAATCTATAGGAATTATTGGATTGACGTTGTATATTGCATAAAAATTCAACATATGGCTGCATTACGATTGGGCGATATCGCCCCGGATTTTACTGCTGAAACGACCTTAGGAAAAATCTCTTTCCATGAATGGCTTGGCGATAGTTGGGGAATTCTGTTTTCTCACCCTGCTGACTATACACCAGTTTGTACAACAGAACTCGGGGCTACGGCTAAACTAAAATCTGCATTCGACCAACGGAATGTAAAAGTTGTGGCACTATCAGTTGATGGTCTTGAATCACATCAGGGTTGGATTGCTGATATAAATGAAACACAACATACCTCTGTTAATTTTCCTATTATAGCTGATCCGGATAAAAAAGTAGCATTGTTGTATGATATGATTCACCCGAATGCTTCAGAGAATTTTACCGTGCGTTCGGTGTTCATCATCGGACCGGATAAAAAAATAAAACTTACATTGACTTACCCGGCCAGCACAGGAAGGAATTTTCAGGAATTGCTGCGTGTTATCGATAGCCTACAGCTGACAGCACAATTTAGTGTGGCAACACCAGCTAACTGGCAGGAAGGTGAAGACGTAGTAATTGCTCCTTCTGTGAGTGATGAAGTGGCAGTAAGTAAATTCCCAAAAGGTTTTACCCGAATTCGTCCATACTTGCGGCTTACACCGCAACCTGATAAAAATTAAACTTATGTTGAACTAAAATTCCTGCTTATGAGAAAATAACAGCAAAAAACAAGTTGATAGTTCGAAATCCCGGTGGAGTCATACTGCCGGGATTTCATTTTTATGGTAGATCCGGCGGTGATAAACTACCTGAAAACAGAAAGCCACCCTTGTGAGGTGGCTTCCGTAATTTTAATTTCCTGACTCTTAGTGAGCAGCAGCAGTTGAATCAACAACAGCAGCAGCAGAATCAACAACAGCAGCAGCAGAATCAACTACAGCAGCAGTTTCTTCAACTACAGCAGCAGCAGTGCTATCTACAGCAGTTTCAGCAGTTTCAGCAGTTTTAGAACCGCAAGAAGCGAGTGCTACAACGAAAGTAGCAGCAGCCAGGAATGAAGCGAATTTTTTCATTTTTAGTTTGATGTGTTAAGAGTTTATAAACTTAAACGTTAATACCCGGCACCTCAAAAGGTAACCCGGAATTGTTCGGGGGTTTATTGGAAAAATGTTAATATATTGAAAATCAGCATAAAAAATATTATTATTTTATGAATTCCCGATGAAAGAAAGCTGAAATTTGCCCCAGGCCGGGTTACCTTTCCGGTCCTTCACGAATTAAAGCATATACGGCATGAAGCAGGTTCAACCTGTCACGGAAGACGAAATCCTTCGTCAGCTGCAAAACGGCGACGAAAAAGCCCTCAAGCAGGTCTACAAGCAGCATTATCAAATGGTCGTCCATCTGGTAATGAATAATGGAGGCAGCTTGCAGGAGGCGAAGGATGTATATCAGGAAGCCCTGATTCTCTTCTATGAAAAAGTTAGGGAGGATAGCTTCGAGCTGAATTGCCGGATTAAAACGTTCCTGTATTCGGTGGGTCGCAGAATGTGGTTAAAGCAACTGCAACGTAAAAACCGGTTTACTTCAAACCTGAGCGATACCGAGGAGTATATCGAGGTTCCCTGGGAGGAGATGGGGCAAAAGGAGGAGCAATTCAACGCGATGCATCAGGCACTCGAATCATTGGGTGAACCCTGCCGGTCGATTCTCAAGGATTTTTACATGCATAACCAAAGTATGGAGGAAATTACAGAGAAGTTCGGTTATACGAATGCTGATAATGCAAAGAATCAAAAGTACAAATGCCTGAAGCGTCTGAAGAAAATGTTCTTCGATGTGTATGGTAAAAATGGAGGACCAGATTATGATGAGCAGACGGGAAACGGAAGAATTGATTGAACGGTATTGTTTGGGTCAGCTGACTCCGGAAGAGTTGCGCATTTTTGAGCAATGGCGTGATAGCGATCCGGAACTTTTACAGGCAATTGATGACCACCGACTGATTACTGACGCTTTTCAGGTGTATGCAGATCGTACAGCCTTGCGTCGCAAACTGGCGTTTATTCATGATGAGATGGAGTCGGAGCAGATGCGTTTTACTGCGCCGATGAAGAAGATTGTTCAGCAGAAGGATGAGCCTAAAGTAAAATATCTCTGGCGTCGTTATAAAATGGTGGCTGTGGCGGCTTCTGTGGCCATTGTCGCAGTGAGTGCTACTATGTTGATGTTTGGTCTGACCGGTGTTGGTGGTAATAAACAAACCAGCGCTTATCAGGAGTTGCGTCGTGAAGTGGAAAGTATCAAACGTCGTCAGAAGGCGATGATTAAGGATATTAACGGGAAGCAGGAGGTGAATACAGATGCGGCGCAGAAAACATTTACAGGTTCCGGTTTTGCTCTGAATAAAGATGGTTATGTGTTGACCAGTTTTCACGTGGTGGAGGATGCCCGTTCAGTGTATATCAGCAATGAAAAATATGAGCAATTGAAGATGAAGGTGGTGTATACCAATCCGAATCTCGATATGGCGGTGCTGAAAGTGGATGATGCGGATTTTAAAGGTTTCGATGAGGTTCCGTATTCATTGCGTAAATCAGTGGCTGATCCCGGTGAGAAGGTTTATACGCTGGGTTATCCGAGAGAAGATATGGTTTTTGGTGAGGGTTCTGTGAGCTCCTATACCGGTTTTGAAGGGGATACTTCGGCTTATCAAATCAGTATTCCGGTGAACCCGGGTAACTCGGGTGGTCCGCTGTTTGATAATATGGGTAACCTGATCGGAATTATCTCCGGTCGTAATGCCTCGGCTGAAGGTGCTTCTTTTGCGGTGAAGTCGAAGTGGCTGGCAGATGATATCCTGGAACATACCGAGGAGAAAATCAGTTTTCCGGGTAAGAAAAATCTGAAAGGTCTCGATCGTGCTGCTCAAGTGCGTAAAATGAAGGATTTCGTCTTCATGGTAAAAGTGATGAACTAACCGGTTTCTCTCCGGATTATCGTCCGGATGGAGGCGTTTGGACCACTACTCTTACCGTTTCATCGTTATTTCTGTTCACTTTATCGGTTTCCGGTGGCGGTTATGGTTGCCTTTCTTACTTTTGGGAGTCTTGAATTTTATCTATGCGCCGAATCTTGAAAAATTATCTGAGTGGTGTCGCCGTGGCGGTGATGCTGTTTACTAACGGAAATGCCTATGGGCAGAAAGCCTGGTCGTTGCAGGAATGTGTGGCGTATGCACTGGAGAATAATATCTCGGTGAAGCAGAATGAAATTTCTTCTTCACTCGCAGAGCTGAGTGTGCAACAGAATCGTTTTTCGATGTTGCCTACATTAAATGCTTCTGCCGGTCGTAACTGGAACTTCGGTCGTACCATCGACCCGAATACCAATACGTTTACAACGCAGCAGGTGGAGTCGGATAATCTCTCGCTGAATTCCAATGTGACGCTTTTTAACGGATTTCAGTTGCAGAATACCCTGAAGCAAAGCCGACTGGATTATATGGCTTCGAAGTCGGATATCGATAAAATCAGAAATGATATTTCGTTGAATGTGGTGTCGGCGTATCTCCAGGTGTTGTATGCGAAAGAGCAGCTGAATGTGGCGGCAGGTCGAGTGAAGCAGGCTACTGAAAACCGCGATCGGGTGAACCGGATGGTGGATGCCGGAACGATGGTGCGGGGAAATCTGCTGGATGCGGAGTCGCAACTGGCTTCGGAAGAGTTGTCGAAGATTACTGCGGAGAATCAATTGGTGACAGCGAAACTGACATTGACACAGCTGCTTCAGTTACCTACTGCGGATGGCTTCGATGTACAGGATCCTGCAGTGTCGATTCCGGAGGCGCAGGTGATGAGTATGACTCCTGCTCAGTTGTATGAACTTTCATTGAAAGCATTGCCGGAAATAAAAGCGGCGGAAATACGTGTGAATAGTGCGGAGAAAGGTGTTTCAATTGCCCGTGGTAGTTATATGCCTCGCTTGTCGGCTTTTGGTTCATTGAGTTCGTTTTATTCGTCGAGTTCTAAGCGGTTGAAGTCGGTGGATTTTGCCGGATTTAATCCGAGTGGTGATGTTACAAGTGGTGGCGATACTGTTTTGTCTCCTACGTTTAATACAATTCTGGAAAGCAATCCCTACGGTGATCAGCTGGATGAAAACTATAACAAGGCTTTCGGTATCAGTTTGTCGATTCCGATTTTTAATGGTTTGAGTACGCGTACCAATGTGAAACGTGCACGTCTGAATCTGGAAAATGCGAAGTATGCAGCACAGCTGACCCGTAATCAGGTGTATCAGAGTATTCAGCAGGCACATACCGATGCGCTCGCTGCAAGAAAAAGATATGATGCAACGCAACGGAGTCTTGCAGCCTTCGAGGAGGCTTTTGTGTATGCGGAGAAACGGTTTAATGCCGGCTTGACCAATTCACTGGAGTTCCTGACTGCTTCCAATAATCTTACCCGTACGCGGGTGGAGCTGTTGCAGGCGAAGTATGATTATATCTTCCGGGTGAAAGTGCTCGACTTCTACGCCGGAAATCCATTGACCTTCTAATCGATTAATATCTCTTTATAACAGTACGTATGGCAACAAAAAAATCTCCGTGGATCTGGGTGGGCATCGGTGTAGTAGCACTGATTATCATCCTCGCGATTGCAAAGAAATCAGGTGTTATCGGCAGCGGTACCGAAACCAAGGTGAGTTCAGAAAAAGTGACAAAAAGAGATATCGTGGAAACCGTTTCTGCGAATGGAAAAGTGCAGCCGGAGGTGGAGTTGAAGATTGCTGCTGATGTGAGTGGCGAGATTACTGAGTTGTATGTGAAAGAGGGTGATGTGGTGAAGAAAGGTACCTTGCTTTGTCGGATTAATCCTGAAGTGTATGCTTCCAGCTTTGATCGTTCGGAGGCTGCCGTGAATACATCAAAGGCGAATTTTCAGAATAGCAAGTCGCGACTCTCGCAGGCATTGTCGCAGTTTGAGCAGACAGAACTGAGCTTTAACAGAAGTAAAAAATTATATGATGATAAGGTAATCTCTCCTGCTGAATTTGAAAGTGCGAAGTCGGCGTATGAGGTTGCGAAGGCAGAGATAGATGCGGCTCGTCAAAGTGTTTCTGCTGCGAATTTTAATGTGGCAAGTGCGGAAGCAGGTTTGAAAGAGGCGAAGGAAAATCTGAATCGTACCAGTATCTATGCACCGGTGGATGGTACCGTTTCGAAGCTGAGTAAGGAGAAGGGTGAGCGTGTGGTTGGAACCAATATGATGGAGGGAACAGAAATTTTGCGTCTGGCAAACCTGAATGAGATGGAGGTGAGTGTGGATGTGAGTGAGACCGATATCGTTCGTGTGAGTGTGGGTGATACAGCCGATATCGAGGTGGATGCATGGCTTGGTCGTACTTTTTCGGGAGTGGTGACTGAGGTGGCGAACTCTTCGAATCTGACAAGCGCAGTTTCTACCGATCAGGTGACTAACTATACCGTGAAAGTGAGAATCTCCCGCGATTCATATAAAGATCTGCTGGATGGTAAGGCGATTGATTATAGTCCGTTTCGTCCCGGTATGTCGGCTACTGTAGATATCCGCACACGCCGTACCAGTGGTGTACTTACTGTGCCGATTCAGGCAGTAACTACTCGCGATTCGGTGAAGTCGGATGATAGTAAGAAGGAAGATGACGGACAGAAAACCGTTGCAGAGCTGAATGCTTCCAGTAAAATTAATGAAGTGGTTTTTGTACTGGTGGATGGAAAGGCGAAGTTGCGTCGTGTGAAATCCGGTATTCAGGATAGTCAGTATATCGAAATTAAAGAAGGGTTGAAGGAGGGAGAAGAAATCATTTCCGGTCCGTATGCCGCTGTTTCCCGCACGCTGAAAAATGATATGGTCGTAAAGGTTGTTCAAAAAGAAGAGCTTTTTGAGAAGGAGAAAAAATAGTTAGCGTTGGTGAAATGAGTGCTTGATTCTAATTGATTCTTAAATGTCAGTTCCCAGTTTGTTATGTCTTGAAACAGCTACCGGCGTTTGTTCGGTGCTATTGTCGCGTGGGAACGAGGTGCTGGCAATACGTGTAAGCAGGGAGGAACGTGAACATGCTGCCATGCTGGCGATTTATATTGAACAGGTGCTGTCAGAGGCGCAGATGAAACTGAGTGATGTCGATGCAGTGGTGGTGAGTAAAGGCCCGGGAAGTTATACCGGTTTACGTATCGGTGTGGCAACTGCGAAGGGAATCTGCTATACGCTGGATAAAAAATTAATTGCGATTGATACACCTCTTGCTATGGCGGCCGATTATCGTGAACAACATCCTGAATTGCCTGCCGATGCTGTGTTGGTGCCAATGATTGATGCACGGAGAATGGAGGTATACGGTGCTGCACTTGATAGCGATCTGAATTACCTCGAGCCAATTCGTGCAGAGATTTTAACGAACCGTTCCTTTGTGCAATCCGAAAATCGTCCCCATTATATTTTTGGAGATGCCGCTGCGAAAACAGTGGAGGTTTTTAATGGTGAAAGTTTTGTTAATGTTGATACGGAGTATAACCTTTCGGCACGGGGATTGTTATCTACGGGACTCCGCGCATGGAATTCAGGTGTCTTTGAAGATATTGCTTACTTTGAGCCTTACTATCTCAAAGAGTTCGTTACGAAACAAAAACAAGCCTGAAGTCTTTACAATCGCGGTGATCAATATGAAACCAATTATCACCTTCTTCGCCACAATCGCTGGCTTCGTTATGATGTCATGTACATCACCAACTTCTCCCGCTTCAAACACAACAACTACTGCTATGGAAACTGCACCTGCTTCAACTAATTCTGCTAATATGGATACCGTTACGCTGGGAGCAGGATGTTTCTGGTGTGTGGAGGCAATCTTTCAACAATTGAATGGCGTTTCTTCTGTGGCCAGCGGATATATGGGCGGTCGAAGAGAAAATCCAACGTATGAGCAGGTTTGCTCAGGAGCTACCGGACATGCAGAAGTGATTCAGGTAGTATTTGATCCCAAAGTGATTTCATTCCCTGAATTGCTGGAAGTGTTTTGGGGTGTTCATGATCCAACTACTTTAAATCGTCAGGGCGCTGATGTGGGTACGCAATATCGCTCGGTAGTATTTTATCATTCCGCCGAACAACAACAACTGGCTGAAGCCTACAAAGCTAAACTTAACGCGAGTGGTGCTTTTCCATCTCCTGTCGTGACTGAGATTTCTGCAGCTTCTGCTTTTTATGTTGCAGAAAAGTATCATCAGAATTATTACAACGAAAATGGTGATCAACCGTATTGTTCTTTAGTGATTCGTCCAAAACTGGAGAAGTTCAAAAAAGTTTTCTCTGAGAAATTAACGAAGTAACATCCTCACACATCTTTGTTGATTGATACCCCCGTCAGCATTCGCCTTGCGAACGCTGACGGGGGTGTGATTTTCTTGATAGTGATGATCCCCTGAAGTAGAGCCCTGCAGTGATGCTTAGCTTGCAAAGCACTACTGCAGGGCACACTTCAGGGAGGGGGATGTGATTGATAGTGGGGATGGCGACCAGCTTGTAGCTTGCAGCCTGTAGCATATATTACAACGCAAAATGTTTCTCGGCCATATCATTCACCGCTTTTCCAATGGCGAGTCCTGCTGTTGCGGCGGGTGATGGTGCATTAAGTACATGCAATGAATTTTGGCTATGAACGATTTTGAAATCGTCAATCATATTTCCATCAGCATCTAAAGCCATTGCGCGTACTCCCGCTCTTCCGGGAACAATGTCTTCCATGGTTAAAGATGGAATTAACCGGCGTAAACGCTCGAGGAATAATCTTTTGCTGAATGCACGTCGGTATTCGTCGAGACCAAATTGCCAATGTTTGAAGAATAGTTTCCAGGTTCCACCGTAGCTCAACGCATCCATGGTGTCGCCAAGACTAAAATCAGTTTTACCATACCCTTCTCGCTTGAATACAAATACTGCATTGGGTCCGCATTCAGTGGGATGATGAATCATGCGGGTGAAGTGTACTCCTAAAAATGGAAACTGTGGGTTTGGAACAGGGTAGATGAGATGCTTTACTTTGTGTTGTGCATCAGGTGTGAGCTCGTAATAATCACCGCGGAATCCCACGATCTTCATGCCCGGATCCATCTGATCTTTTTTGGCAATGCGGTCGCTTTGTAGTCCTGAACAATTGACGATGTAACGTGCTGTGTACTTTCCTTTGTTCGTGATGACAGTGGTGCTATCCGTACTTTTTTCGAAACCCAGTACTTCGTGTTGCAGCTTTACTTCACTGCCGTTGAATTTTTCATGGATGAGTTTGCTGAGGACTTCACATACCGCTGGAAAATCGATGATGCCGGTGCATCCAACATGTATTCCTTTAATGCCGACGCAGTAAGGTTCGATCTCGCGGATTTCTTCCGGTCCAACCATGCGGATGTCTTCTACGCCGTTCTGGAGTCCGTGATTGTACACTTTTTCCATGTGCGCCAATTCACTTTCATGGGTGGCTACAATCAGCTTGCCGCAAATATCATGGCCGATCTTGTGCTCTTTCGCAAAGGCTACCATCTCCCGACGACCTTCCACGCAGTTTTTTGCTTTGTAACTGCCCGGTTTGTAATAGATCCCGCTGTGTAAAACACCTGAATTTCGTCCGGTCTGGTGGGCAGATACTTTATCTTCCTTGTCGAGGACGCAGATTTTTAAATTCGGATGATGCAGGTTGAGTTTGTAAGCGGTTGATAATCCAACGATTCCGGCTCCTATTACGATGACATCAAATTGCGGCTGATTCATAGCGCAAAAGTACGTGGTTTCTGATTATCGGGATTGGCACGGAGAGAGATTGTTGGATTTGTCAGAGCTCCATTACCTGAGTTGAACGGATCCTCGTTTTCGTTTAATACTTTGTTAATAATATACCAGCTTGTACCGAGGGGCTGATTTCCTGCTCTCCTACATTTGTTTCATACCTTTACATATGAAGCATTGGCTATTATGGAGTTTGCTATCGTTTCCGTTTCTGGCGGATGCAGGTGGCTTCCAGATCAATACACAGGGGCAGAAGACAACCGGCATGGGTGGATCCGTGACGGGAAGGGCGATGGATGCTTCCGTAAGTTTCTATAATCCCGGCGGTCTATCTGCCCTGGATTCGAATGGTTTCAACGCGGGCTTGTCCTTCCTGATGCCGAAAACCAGTTTTTTGGGTGTTTCGGGTGGTGAGGAAAATATGGCTTCGCAACTCTATACGCCATTTTACGTGTACGGTGCATATAAGCTGAAGGAGAAGTGGAGCATCGGCTTAAGTGTGAATACTCCGTTTGGTTTAGGTACCAAATGGGAGGACAACTGGACAGGCCGTTATGTTTCTCAGGAAGCGAAGTTGAGGAGCTTGTATATCCAGCCGACATTGGCTTACAAGATCAATGATAAATTATCGATTGGTGCAGGTCCGGTGTTCGGTATGGGAAATGCGAGTTTGCGTCGCGGACTTCCTGTTACCAATTCAGATGGATCAGAAGGAGAAGTGACGCTCGAAGGAAAAGGTAATGGCATTGGATTCAATGCAGGTATTTTCTTTCAGTCAGGAAATTCTTCAGCCGGTATCAGCTATCGTTCTGCGGTAGAGATGTCGATCGATGGCGGAGATGCTACATTTGAGAACATTCCTACTTCACTCATCAATAATGGTACGTTTCCTCAGAGTGCATCGTTCAATACATCGCTCACCTTACCTTCGGTTATTTCTGTAGGATTCGGACATAAGTTCACCGATAAACTCGAAGCAAACCTCGATGTGAATTATACCGGCTGGGAGGTGTATGATTCGCTGGTGTTTGAGTTTCCGGATGAACCATCGTTGAACTCAACACAAGTGCATAACTATAAAAATTGTATTGCCGTTCGAGTAGGTGCACAGTATCAGTACAACACCCGTCTTCAACTGCGTGGTGGATTGGCTTTCGATCAGAGTCCGGTGGAAGATGGCTATGTAAACCCTGATTTGCCCGATGGAGATAAAATTATTGTCACCGGTGGTTTGTCGTGGATGTTGAAGAACGGCTGGACAATTGAAGCGACCTTGTTGCTCGAAGAAGTGAAGGAAAGAAATGAAGAAAATAATGTCGAGAATCAGTTTAACGGAACCTATAAATCGTTTATCTATGCAGCAGGCGTCGGACTTCAATACCGGTTTTAAGCATCTTCTTCGGTACTTCCTCGCCGTTAGTTTTTTTGTAGCGGCCTGTAATCCGAAACTGGATGAACCTCGTTATACTGAAGGGAATGCGGACTTCTCTTCCTATGTTGCTATCGGCAGTGGTTTTATGGCAGGTTACATGGATGGTGCATTAACCCGCAATGGTCAGTTGCAGAGTTTGCCTGCATTGTTGTCTTCCAGATTTGCCCTCGCCGGTGGTGGTACCTTTAAGCAGCCGTTGGTGAATCCGGGAGATGGATTTGGTTTTGATTTTATCACGCAGGCTCCTGTTGGAAGAATCAAACTGGTGAATGAAATTAATTGTTTGGGTAAGGCTGATCTCGGTTTGAAAGTATTGTCGATTAATCCGGATGATTATACCTGGATTGGTAACCTTGGTCCGTATAATAATCTGGCCGTTCCGGGAGCAAAATCGTTTAACCTCTATAGCCAGACGTTCGGAAAAAATTCAGTGAATGGAAGTCCGTATTTCCACCGTTTTGCCTCTGATACAGGAACGGTAGGCGGATTGTCAAGCACTGTTCTCGGAGATGCGTCGCAGTTAGATGCAACTTTCTTCACGCTGTGGATCGGCACAAGTGATCTACTGGCCTATTCATTGGCTGGAGGTAAAACGAACGGAAATCCTTTCTTCGATCTCACACCAACTTCGGTATTCGATGCAGCGATTGATACGATTGTAGAGAGTCTGACTACCAATGGAGCAGAAGGACTTATTGCCAATATTCCTGATATCACTGAACTTCCATTCTTCAGCACGATTCCCTACAACGGACTTGTACTCACTCAGGCGCAGGCTGATTCACTCAATCTGGTCTCTCCCGGTATTGTTTTCGAAGCAGGCGCGAATGGTTTCGTTGCTTACACCGGAGCAACAGGAGGACCGATCAAACAACTCGGCGAAGGGGAGCTGATTCTTTCCTCTGTTTCCCTCGATGATATTCGTTGCAATAAATTGGGTACAACACTGAATCCTATTCCTTCAGAATATATTCTCGATTCTACAGAAGTACAGAACATCCGTCAGTCGTTATTGTCGTACAATGCCAAACTCCGCAACGTTGCCAACGCATACAACCTCGCTTACTGCGACATGAACGGATTTTTCAAAACCCTCAGCAAGGGGATTGTGTACAATGGTGCTTCCTATTCCAATGCGTTTATAACCGGTGGTGCTTTCTCCCTCGATGGAATTCATCCTAACGGTCGCGGCTATGCCCTGATTGCAAATGAGTTTGTACGGGTGATCAATGCGCGGTTTAATAGTAATTTGCCGTTTGTCGACGTCAACGCATCCACCGGGATAATATTCCCGTAAAAAATTCAACTCCGCAGGAGGTGATTGATTCCCGCACCGGCATTCGCCTTGCGAACGCCGGCACGGGAGTGATTTTCGTGATAGGGATGATTTCTCGAGGTGGAGGAGTGGGATGTGATTGATTGGGTGATGAGGGATATTTCTGCCAAGAGCCAACGGCCAACCGCGCGGGTCTGCAATGGCACATTGCAGACCCGCACTTAAGCAAACTTTACGGCCGTGATATTGTTAGGTAAAATTAATCTCTCTTCATCGCGTGTTCGGGCGCAGAGGTCGTATCTTTGCCCCTCTTAAAAATTGCCCTTCGGGGCGAAAATTCTATGGATCAGCACAGTTATATTGGGAATATGAGTCCGGAAGTTCTGGAGGATTTGTATCGGCAATTCCTTGAAAATCCGCAAAGTGTGGAGAAAAGCTGGCAGCAGTTCTTTTCCGGTTTTGATTTTGCCCGTCAGCATTACGCTGAAAATGCCGAGGGTGGAGCAGTGGTACCGGAGCTGGTGGATAAGGAGTTTAAGGTGATTAATCTGATCAATGGCTACCGGAACCGGGGGCATTTGTTCACTAAAACGAATCCTGTTCGTGAACGCCGGCAGTATACTCCTGATCTCTCGCCCGTAAATTTTGGGCTGTCGGAGGCGGATCTGAATACCGTTTTCCAGGCCGGTCAACAAATAGGTATCGGTCCGGCGAAGCTGAAGGATATCGTCGCTCATCTGGAGCAGACTTATTGCCAGAGTATCGGCGCCGAGTATAAATACATCCGTCAGCCGGAAGTGATCGAATGGCTGCAGGGAAAAATGGAGCAGGCGAAGAATACCTGGCAGTTTTCCATCTCCGAAAAGAAGCGGATGCTGGAGAAGCTGAACGAGGCGGTGGCATTCGAGAATTTTATTCATACCAAGTTCACCGGACAAAAACGCTTTTCACTGGAAGGTGCAGAGTCGCTGATTCCTGCCCTCGATGCGGTGATAGATACCGGTGCTGAACTGGGCATCAAGGAATTTGTGATCGGTATGGCGCATCGTGGCCGTTTGAATGTACTGGCCAATATTCTGGGCAAGAGTTATGAGGATATCTTCAGTGAGTTTGAAGGGAAGGAGTATGATGAAAATGCCTTCGACGGAGATGTGAAATATCATCTTGGATTTACGAGTGATGTTGAGACACCGCACGGGAAGAAGATTCACCTGAGTCTGACACCCAATCCATCCCATCTCGAAGCAGTTGATCCTGTGGTGCAGGGTATTGTGCGTGCGAAGATTGATAACACTCCTGGTGGTGATCATAGTCAGATTGCACCGATTCTGATTCATGGTGATGCTGCAGTGGCGGCACAGGGAATCGTGTATGAGGTGATTCAGATGTCGTTGCTGAAAGGGTATGCTACAGGCGGTACTATTCACCTGGTGATTAATAATCAGGTTGGATTCACCACGAATTATATTGATGCTCGTTCCAGTACGTATTGTACGGATGTCGGCAAAGTGACATTATCGCCGGTGTTTCACGTGAATGGTGATGATGTGGAGGCGTTGGTGTATACGATTCGTCTGGCCATGGAATACCGTCAGAAATTTCACAGAGATGTATTTGTGGATATTCTCTGCTACAGAAAGTACGGACACAATGAAGGGGATGAACCACGTTTTACTCAGCCATTGTTGTATAAAGCAATTGCTACGCATCCGAATCCACGTGAAGTGTACAATCAGAAATTACTCTCGCAGGGAATCGTGGAAGCGAATCTCGCGAAGGAAATGGAGAAGAAGTTTAAGGAGCTGCTTCAGCGTAGCCTCGACTTGAGTAAACTGCAGTCAAAAACAAAAGTGACGCCGTTTATGGAGGGAAGTTGGAGTGGATTGCGTTTGGCGACAGTGGAAGATTTTCATGCTTCACCTTCTACTGCAATCACGGAAAAGCAGTTGTTGCAGTTGGGAGAAAAAATATGTTCCTTGCCGGGTGATAAAAATTTCTTTTCGAAAATTACCCGTTTGTTCGAGGAACGAAAGCAAATGCTGAAAGCTCCCGGACGTTTGGATTGGGCTATGGGAGAACTGCTGGCGTATGCTTCGCTGCTGAGTGAAGGTCATCCGGTGCGGGTGAGTGGACAGGATGTGGAGCGCGGTACGTTTTCACATCGTCACGCTGTTGTGAGAGTAGAGGATAGCGAAGAGCAATATGTTCCATTGAATCACTTGCAGGATAAGCAGGCTCCATTTTATATCTACAATTCACTACTCAGCGAATACGGTGTGCTTGGTTTCGACTACGGATATTGTTTTTCAGCGCCGAATTCCTTGGTGATCTGGGAAGCACAGTTTGGTGATTTTAATAACGGTGCGCAGATTATCATTGATCAATACCTGAGCAGTGCAGAGGATAAATGGCGACGCATGAATGGACTGGTGATGTTATTGCCGCATGGTTATGAAGGCCAGGGTGCAGAACATAGCAGTGCCCGTGTGGAGCGTTTTCTGAGTCTTTGCGGGGAGTTGAATATGCAGGTGGCTAATTGTACTACACCGGCTAACTTCTTTCACCTCTTGCGTCGTCAGTTGAAGCGTCCGTTCCGTAAACCATTGGTGGTATTCACTCCGAAGAGCTTGCTGCGTCATCCAAAATGTGTTTCGTCGATTGCTGATTTTACATCGGGTGGATTCAAAGAGATTTTTGTGGATGGACCGTCAAATCCGGAGAAGGCAGAGAAGATAATTTTCTGCAGTGGTAAAATTTATTACGATCTTCTCGACCGGAAAACGAAGGAGAATGCGGAGGATGTTGTGTTGGTGCGTCTGGAACAGTTGTATCCGTTCCCGCGTCCTGCATTCCGTGAGGTACTGGAGAAGTACAAAAAAGCAACTTCCTTCCTCTGGGTGCAGGAGGAGCCTGAAAATATGGGTGCATGGTCGTATCTGTTGCGTCAGGTGAAGGAAGTGAAGTTAACATACGTGGGACGCCCTGAAAGCGCAAGTCCCGCAACAGGTTCTCATCACCAACATGAGAGAGAACAACAGGAGATTTTGCGAAGGGCATTTACTTCCGCGCTGACTCCGGCAAATGAATTCTAACGTTTAAGCAGTAACGAAAAATAAAATTTAGTCATGGCCATTGAATTAAAAGTTCCGTCTCCCGGTGAATCCATTAATGAAGTACAGATCTCCCGTTGGTTAAAAGCCGATGGTGATTATGTGGAGAAAGATGAGGAGATCGCTGAGATCGATTCCGATAAGGCGACCTTGAGTCTGGTTGCGGAAGCAGATGGTGTTTTAAAAATTATGGCTGCAGAAGGCGCAACAGTGGCGGTAGGTAGTGTAGTGGCATCGATTGATGAAACGGCACAACGTCCTGCCGGCGCCTCAAAACCTGCTGCAAAAGAATCTGCTCCTGCTCCGGTAGCAGCGAAAACTGATGGTGGTTATGCAGAAGGACATCCGAGTGTAGCTGCGAAGAAGTTAATGGAAGAACATGCAGTGCCCGCCTCCGCAGTGCAACCGAGTGGAAAGGATGGACGCATTACCAAGGGCGATGTGTTGAATGCGATTGCGGCCGGTACAACTCCAGCTGCATCTCCAGCTAAATCTGCAGCAGCACCTGCACTTTCGGTACCTGTAGCATCCGGAAGCAGAGAGCAACAACGCGAGAAGATGACCATGCTGCGTAAAAAAGTGGCACAGCGTTTAGTGGCAGTGAAGCAGAGTACTGCCATGTTAACCACCTTCAACGAAGTGGACATGAGCGCAGTGATGAATGTGCGGAAGGTGTATAAAGATGTTTTCAAGGAGAAGCATGGAGTCAGTTTAGGATTTATGAGCTTCTTTACAAAAGCAGTTTGTGAAGCGTTAAAAGCTTTTCCGGCGGTAAATGCGCAAATTGACGGTGATGAAATTGTTTATCATCGCTATTGTGACATAGGCATCGCCGTTAGTGCTCCGAAAGGACTGATGGTTCCGGTATTGCGGAATGCAGAAGGAATGAGTCTGGCAGAAATTGAAGGAGGCATTGCCGCATTAGCCGCCAAAGCCCGCGACAGTAAACTATCCATTGAAGAAATGACCGGTGGTACTTTTACCATCACCAATGGAGGTGTATTTGGAAGTATGATGTCTACGCCAATTATTAATCCACCGCAGAGTGCTATCCTCGGTATGCACAACATCGTAGAACGCCCGGTAGCAGTGAACGGAAAAGTAGAAATCCGTCCCATCATGTACCTCGCCCTTTCCTACGACCACCGCATCATCGACGGCCGCGAATCAGTTGGATTCCTTGTAAAGGTTAAACAAATGATCGAAGATCCAATCAAACTCATGACCGCCGGCAACGATCCGATGAAAGTGCTGCTGCAGGTGTAATCATCTCAATTACGGAAACCCCCGGATTAGGAAAGCAAATTTCGGAAGTGAGTTTCTGAGATTCAATAAAAATCACGGTAGTTTGCAGTCAGCCCTTGGCCTCAAGCCGCAAGCTATTGGCCTTATGCAGTGGTATAATTGTATTCAGTGAACGAATGTGACCTAACGTATTTTACTTATGTCTCCCCTGCGCCCGCCGCGAGACCGCCGCGCTCACCGCGTTTAAGTCTCCACGTGTACATGGTACTAGAGCTTTCCTACCTTTCCCGAAATCTTCTATTAGATTCAGGAAACAATCACAAAATATTTCTTCCACTACTTTTATGGTAGCTTTATCAATTTAAAGAACTCACCCCCGAGGTTCCA
>JAGOJO010000002.1:30318-89543 GCA_017995075.1 Bacteroidia bacterium
AATTACTCCGCTACCGCTACTACTTCTTCAACGCCGGGTACCATCTGCTTGAGCAGGTTTTCGATTCCCGATTTGAGGGTAACTGTGGAGGAGGGGCATCCGCTGCAGGCGCCTTTGAGCACTACACTCACCACCCCATCCTGAAAAGAGCGGAAATGAATCGCGCCGCCGTCGCCTTCTACTGCCGGACGTACATATTCTTCGAGGACTTCGATGATCTTTTTTTCTGCTTCAGGATCAGGAGGTGTTGATTTACGTTCTTTTGCCGGAGCTTCCGTAGTGGTGGTTGCAGGAGCTGATGTTGCGGCTGTTGGTTGCAGATGATTGCGTCCTGGAATATGTCCTTCTTCAAATGGTGAGCTGATGAACAATTGCTCTCCCGACATCAGAAATCCGCGCATAAACTCCCGTAAAATATTAGTGAGATCGAACCAGTCGAGTTCGGATACTTTATTGATGGTGACAAAATTGGAGGTGATGAAGACCTTGGTGACTCCGCTGAATCCAAACAGATCCCGGGCGAGGGGACAATTCACCGCTTCTTCGGGTGTGTTGTACTCTACTGTGCCGCCTTCGAGTAACATGACGTCGGCTACAAATTTGAGACTATTAGGATTGGGAGTGAGTTCGGCGTAAACGTTGATTGGTCGCATGGTGCAAAGATATGGAGTTGATAACAATTGACGGATAGGAATGTTTTACAGAGAATAGCCGTATTTTTGCCCCGAACCGCCTTTCGTGGTTCTCTATCTAAGATGCAACAACAAACAGATTTCCTTGTAATCGGTTCAGGTATTGCCGGCTTGAGTTATGCCCTGAAAGTGGCGGAATTCGGTAAGGTAACCATTATTACCAAGGCAAATCGTGATGAAACCAATACCAAATACGCTCAGGGTGGCATTGCTGCTGTTACCTATGCACCCGATTCAGTGGAGAAGCATATCGCAGATACCCTGGATGCCGGAGATGGCCTTTGCGATGAGAAGATTGTTCGAATCGTGATTACCGAAGGAATGGAGCGGATCACCGAGCTGATTAACTGGGGTGCTGATTTCGATAAGGATGAATCGGGGAAATACGATCTCGCCCGTGAAGGTGGTCATAGCGAACACCGTATCCTCCACCATAAAGACAGTACCGGTGCTGAAATAGAACGCACTTTGCTCGATCAGATTGCTAAACATCCCAATATTTCCCTGATCACGCATCTCTTCGCGCTCGACCTGATCACGGAGCACCATCTCGGACAAGAAGTCACACGGAGCTTAGGTGGTATCTCCTGTTTTGGTGTGTATGCGCTGAATCTCAAAACCCGAAAGGTAGAAACTATCCTCAGCCGTATTACCATGGTAGCTACAGGCGGTGCCGGACAACTCTACCGCACAACAACCAATCCGAGAATAGCGACAGGAGATGGTGTGGCCATGGTGTACAGAGCGAAAGGGCATGTGCAGGACATGGAATTCATACAATTTCACCCTACAGGATTATATGAACCGGGAGTGAGTCCGGCTTTTCTCATATCCGAAGCCGTTAGAGGTGCCGGCGCTATTCTCCGCAATGCCGAGCACGAAGATTTCATGCCCCGTTATGACGAACGCGGATCCCTGGCGCCGAGAGATATCGTCGCACGCGCTATCGACAACGAAATCAAACTCGCCGGAGGAGAACATGTATGGCTCGACTGTACCGGTATCGATCCCGAAAAATTCGAAGCGCATTTTCCGAACATCTTACGCAAATGCAAACGCATCGGTATTGATCCCGCCAAAGATTTTATTCCCGTTGCTCCGGCAGCACATTATATCTGCGGAGGTATCAGCGTCGACGAAAACGGTTGCAGCGATATCGCCAATCTCTATGCGGCAGGTGAATGTGCGCGCACCGGATTACATGGTGCCAACCGTCTCGCGAGTAACTCCTTGCTCGAAGCAGTGGTTTTCTCGCACCGTGCCTGGAAACACAGCGTTGAAAAATTAAAAGAAGTGACTTTCCGCAGCGATATCCCCGACTGGAATGCAGAGGGAACTACCGCGCCGCGTGAAATGATTTTGATTACGGAGAATATCCGCGAATTGCAGGCGTTGATGACGAACTATGTCGGCATAGTGCGCAGTAATACCCGTCTCAAACGAGCTATGGATCGACTACGTATCATTTACGGAGAGACGGAAGCGTTATATCTCCGGACGACAGTATCTCCTCCACTTTGTGAGCTGAGAAACATGATTAACGTGGCGTATCTGGTAGTGAAAGCCGCTATGGCACGCACTGAAAATCGCGGACTCCATTACAATACTGACCTTGAATCTGCACAACTGGCCGCCCGACATGAGGGATCTGCATAAGATTTTTGAAATTGATTCAGCGGAGATGTTCCGGCAATATGCACTGGAGATTTTCCGTCGGCAAAGTCGTGAGTTACCGGTGTATCGGGAATTCCTGCAAGCCCTGAATTGTCATCCGGCAGATGTGAATTCGCTGGAACAAATTCCTTTTCTTCCGGTAGAATTCTTCAAGAGCAGAACAATACTTCTCGAAGGAAAACAACCACAGGCTGTCTTTACTTCCAGTGGTACACAAGGACAAACGACATCTTCCCATCCGGTTGCAGACCTTAAGTTATATGAAGAAAGTTTCATGTCTGCGTTCCGGAAGTTTTATGGTGACCCGGAAGAATATTGTCTGCTTGCACTATTGCCTTCTTATCTCGAACGAGAAGGCTCTTCGCTGGTCTATATGGCCGAGAAACTGGTAGTGGCCACCCGGAATCCCGAGAGTGGATTTTACCTCAATCAATACGAAGCATTGGCCGATAAACTGAAAATGTTGAAAGCGGCAAAGCAAAAAACGATTCTCCTCGGTGTGACCTATGCGCTGCTGGATCTTGCTGCCTCTTTTCCAGTCGATTTTCCTGAACTGATCATTATGGAAACAGGAGGGATGAAGGGTCGCCGCAAGGAAATGGTGCGGGAGGAAGTCCATAAAGTACTTTGTCAGGCATTCGGCATTCAGGATGTCCACTCTGAATATGGAATGACAGAGCTCTTATCGCAGGCGTATTCCAAAGGCCAGGGCATCTTTGCAACACCACCCTGGATGAAAGTGATGATCCGTGATATCCATGATCCGTTTCTGTTGCTCCCTCCCGGGCGGACAGGCTGCATAAACATCATCGATCTCGCAAATGCAAACTCCTGTTCCTTCCTGGCAACCGGTGATCTGGGAAAATGCCATACCGACGAAACCTTCGAAGTTTCCGGACGATTTGATCAGGCGGAGATACGGGGCTGCAACCTCATGGTAGAGTGAGAATTCTTCAATTTATCAACCCGATGGTTTGGTTTTTCAGTTGTTTACCTTCTCCGGGGATTTATTCACCTCATAATTGTTATCAATTGACCCCACAAGCCACCAATTAGCTGCTTTCCCTGCGTAAATTTGCCTACCCTCTACATTAGGCAATGGCCATCGGATATTCCCGTTATTTAAAGTCGATCTATTTATTCATAGACTTACTCCTGCTGAACCTCACGTTCTGTCTGGTGAGTTTCTATTTTAAATATCCCAACCTTTCCGCCGACTCCAATTTTCTTGCGCAGTTTCTCTACATCAATTTATTCTGGTCGATTACCATTTCCATCTTCCGGGTTCATGAGATAGACCGCGGACTACGATTTGAGCAAGTACTGGGAATGCTGTTCAGAGCATATGGACTATTTTCCATTATGCTGATTACCTTCCTCTATTTCTTCGATCAGTATTTCATTCCTGTCTTTCATTTTGAATTAAAAATATTCATCTGGGGTCTGGTATTTCTTCTCTGGAGATCACTGGCAGCGTACATCATTAATTTCATTCGCCGCCGCGGGATGAACTATCGGAAAGTGATCATTGTTGGAAATGGAATTCCTGCAAGGGAGATGATGAAGTATTTCAATAAACATCCGGAGATGGGTTATAAACTCAAGGGTGTTTTTTGTGATGAATCACATATCCTCGATCCACAACAGGTCACCGGAAGGGTTAGTGAAGCCAAGGCCTACGTGCAGGAGAAGAAAATTGATGAAATTTACTGTTCGCTCTCGGGACTTGAAGCAGAGCAAGTGGCAGATCTGATGAATTTTGCCGACAATAATCTCGTACGCTTCAAGGTAGTTCCTGATTTCAGGGGATTCCTGAGCAGAAAAGTAAAAATTGATTTCTATGATCTTGTTCCGGTGCTGAGTATGCGTCGTGAGCCTCTGCAGAATGGGTTTAACCGGATCATCAAACGCACCTTCGACATTGTTTTTTCACTGTTAGTGATTCTGCTGGTGTTTCCGATTGCGCTGCTTGTTATTGCTCCGTTGATAAAATTAAGTTCCCGCGGGCCTATTTTCTTCAAGCAACTTCGGTCGGGGAGAAATAACGAAGAATTTTACTGCTATAAATTCCGCACGATGCATGTAAATGATCAGGCGGATTCATTGCAGGCGAAAAAAGGTGATACACGCATAACAGCGATTGGTGCATTTTTACGCAAGACGAGTCTCGATGAGTTGCCCCAGTTTTACAATGCACTCATCGGCAATATGTCGGTAGTTGGTCCGAGGCCGCACATGCTTCGACACACCGAAGAATACTCCAAGCTTATTGATAAATTCATGGTGCGACAGCTGGTAAAACCCGGCGTGACAGGATGGGCCCAGGTTCATGGTTACAGAGGAGATACACGCGATAGTAGTCTTATGGAGAAAAGGGTAGAGTACGATGTATGGTACCTCGAAAACTGGTCGCTGATTCTCGATATCAAAATCGTAGTCATCACTGCATGGCAGGTAATTGCCAGTAAGTACACCGGAGAGTAGCTTTTGTACCTCCCGGACATTTCAAAAAAAGAACCATCACTCTTTCTTTCCAATCTGCTGACTATCAATCCAAATTAAACTTAAGAAAAGGTTTATTTGATCTTTGAAAGCGTAACGTGTACTTTTGCGCATTCATGGATCAGCCCCTCCTTGCACCCAAAAACAATACATTGATAGTCAAGCTTTCAGACTACGCCCAGTTAGGGAAAATGCGTCTTGCTTCGCTGGTCGTTTTTTCTGCAGCGATGGCATTTCTGACTGCGCCCGGACATATCGACTGGATGCGTTTTCTCATGTTGATCATTGGAGGGGTATTGACAACAGTTTCAGCCAACGGTTTTAATCAGGTAATTGAACGGGATCTCGATAAACTCATGGACAGAACCATGTCGAGGCCTATTCCAGATAACCGTATGGGAGTTCAGGAAGCACTGGCCTATGGTGTGGTTACCGGATTAGCGGGTGTGTTTATCCTCAGTTATTTTCTGAATATCTACAGTGGAATCCTTGGTGCACTGTCGATTGTGCTCTATACCTTGGCTTATACACCGATGAAGCGGAAATCACCGTTTGCGGTTTTTATCGGAGCTGTTCCCGGTGCAATTCCTCCTTTGCTGGGATGGGTAGCCGCCACTAACAGTTTCAGTATGAGTGGATGGTTATTGTTCAGCATTCAGTTTTTATGGCAATTCCCACATTTCTGGGCCATCGCCTGGGTCCTGGACGAAGACTATAAAAAAGCAGGGTTTAAAATGTTGCCCACCGGTGAACGCGATAAAGATTCGGCATTTCAGGCGCTGTTATATACCTTTAGTCTGCTTCCGCTCGGATTCATGCCTTACGTATTTGGTATCAGTGGATACATTGCAGCCTTCATCATCACTGCAGTAAGTCTGTATTTCTTCTACCTCGCCTTCCAGCTGTTTATCCGTTGTGATATTCCCTCTGCCCGCAAACTGATGTTCGGTTCATTTGTTTACTTACCTGTAGTACAAATAGCCTTAGTAATTGATAAAATCTGAAACGAATGGAAATGACCGTCGAAAATCCAGTTAGCGAAAAACCAAAAATTGCCACCCAGAAGATCCTGCTCGGATTGGGTATGGCCAGTATTGTGATGCTCTTTGCCGGACTCACCTCCGGATACATTGTGCGTCAGGCGGAAGGGCGATGGGCGTATTTTGATATTCCCACTACGTTTTATGTGTCGTCTGCCTTTATTTTGCTTAGCAGCCTCACCATGCACCTTGGACTCCTGGCCGCCAAAAAAGACCGGCTTCAGGAAGTTAAGCGATACCTCATTATCACCCTCGGGCTGGCACTGGCCTTTGTTTTCACCCAGTTTTTGGGATGGAACGAATTGGTAAAGAACGGCGTATACTTCGTCGACCGGACTACACCTTCCGGCTCCTTCTTCTACGTAATCACCGGTCTTCACCTGGCTCACGTAGCATTTGGGATCCTCGGACTCATCGTAACCAGTGCAAAATCTATCAGAGAACGCTATAATTCAAATAATTACCTGGGCATTTCACTCTGTGCAATATATTGGCACTTCCTGGACGCCCTTTGGATATATTTATTTGTATTTTTGGCCGTCTATCGATAATCAACCAACCTAATATCTGAATCTAAGTATGGCTGCAGAAGCTACTATGACCAAGGACACCGGCGCCACCAACTCATGGATGGGCGGTCGCTCCCCGTTTAATGTAAGCTGGGGTAAAATGATGATGTGGTTTTTCCTTGTGTCGGATGCATTTACATTCTCCTCATTGATCATTGCTTACGGAACAATGCGTCACCGCTTCGCCGAAATTTGGCCGAAAGCAAATGACGTATTTACGCACTTCCCGTTTTATGAAGGGCATATCCCACTGGCTTATGTAGGTTTAATGACCTTCATCCTGATCATGAGTTCGGTAACCATGGTACTTGCTGTGGATGCCGGTCACCGTCGCGATAACAAAGGTGTAGCCATCTGGTTATTCCTGACAATCATCGGTGGTTTCATGTTCCTTGGGTCACAGGCCTGGGAGTGGTATCACTTCATTCATGGAACTGAAAAAGGAGCCTATCTGATGGCTGATGGTTCTATTTATCGTGATGTAGCGAATGCTTATGAGTTAAAAGGAGAAGTTCCTCCTGCAGGCTCGCTGATCTCGCAGGATTATAAAGTGGTTTCTGATCCTGCAAAAGTGGCAGCCATGAAAGCCGGAGCTGAACATATTCATGGTGCAAACCTTACGCACAATGAATACGGTCATCCGCTCTTCGCCGACTTCTTCTTCTTCATTACCGGATTCCACGGATTCCACGTATTCTCCGGGGTGTTGATCAATATTATTATCTTCCTCAATGTACTGGCCGGCGTTTATTCCCGTCGCGGACACTATGAGCACATCGAGAAGACCGGTCTCTACTGGCACTTTGTAGATCTGGTGTGGGTATTCGTATTCACCTTCTTCTATCTTGTTTAATCCCTAACTGACCAAGTAAAGTATGTCATCAGATAATCACTCACATCCACACGGTTATTATACCGGCGATATCCATAATCAGTTCGTAGAAGAACATTACGATCCGAAGAACAAATCAGTCATCTGGAGAACATTCTGGATCCTGTTGTTCATCACCATCTTTGAAGTAGCGATTGCTTTTGCTCCGATTGCTAAGAGTATCCTGATGGTTACGTTCATCGTACTTACCCTGGTGAAAGCTTATTTCATTGTGGCGTTCTTCATGCACTTGAAACATGAAAAAATCAGTTTCGCTTATACGATCATTCTTCCGTTTGTCCTGATCATTTACCTTATCGGTATGGCATTGGCTGAAGGAAGTTTCCTGAATCTCTGGGATCGTCTGTTCTAGTATGATATAACCAATCAGTGAAAAAAATTGCGATTCTTGTTATTGTTCTGATCATTCCTTCCGTTGCATACCTTTTGATGCAAACCGGGAAGAATACTTACAAAAAACTTGAAATCTTCGGTCCGAAAGAACCTATTGAAAAGACCGTCAACGGCAAAGTAGTAGTGGATACACTCTATCATACCGTTGGCGGTTTTTCTTTGTATGATACCGATAGTGCGTTGGTCAACGAAAAAATTGTAGATGGAAAGATCTATGTCGTGGACTTTTTCTTCAGCACCTGCACTACCATTTGTCCCAAAATGTCGAATCAATTGATGCGTGTGCAACATACGTACGGTGATGAAAAAGATGTGGCTGTCCTTTCGTTTACGGTAGATCCGCTGAATGATTCTCCGGAACGTTTGAAGGCCTATGCTGCGAAACATAAAGCGAAAAAGGGATTCTGGTATTTTCTTACAGGAGAGAAGGAGCAGATTTATTCACTCGCTAAAAATTCTTATTTCCTGAATGCAGTGGAAGGGGATGGAACCGGAGATGCGTTTTTACATTCCGAGCAATTTTTACTGATTGATAAGGATAAACATATACGTGGTATTTACGATGGTACTGATCATTTTGAAGTGAAACGTCTGATCGAGGACATCGCCGCTCTGCAGAATGAGTACAAAGAAATAGCTGTGGCGAAGTAAACTCCGCGACGGTTGGATTGTTACCGAATAAAGTAAAGTTCAAATGGCAAATCTTGAGCAGTATAAAGAGAAGAATGTATTTCGTCTGGTAATGACCTTGTCAGTGGTGGTCTTCCTCGTGGTGATCATCCTCGATAGTAAAATCCTTCCACGTCCGGAGCCAATGCCCGAATTTGCGCGTTCTCTTCCGATGTTGAATGCGTTTATTAATGGTACCTGTTCCATACTACTACTTTTATCACTGCAGGCGATTAAACGAAAAAATGTGGCCCGTCACAAGCAGCTAAACCTGTTGACCTTTGTTTTGTCGAGCCTCTTTTTGATTTCATATGTTACCTACCATTGGCTGAGTGATGAAACAAAGTTCCCGGCGGATAATCCGATGCGTCCTGTTTACTGGACCATTCTGATTTCTCATATCATCCTGGCAGCTGCAGTCTTGCCGATGGTGTTGGTCTCTTTCTGGTATGGCCTGACCAATCAGGTGCAGAAACACCGGAAACTGGTGCGATTTACGTTCCCTATCTGGCTGTATGTGACCGTTACGGGCGTAATTGTCTATCTGATGATTTCACCTTATTACAAATAAATATCATTTGCGAATTACGCTCGTGTAGTCGTACATTTGCATAAATCCAATAGCTATGAAACGGATATTCCTACTGTTGTTTACCTGCACCTTGTTGCTCTCTGCGGCAGAGGTGTCTGCTCAGTGTTCAATGTGTCGCCGTGTGGCTGAATCGAATCTTGAATCCGGGGAGAAGAAAGGCCGCGGACTGAATACCGGAATCCTGTACCTGATGTCGGTGCCGTACCTGATGGGCGGTGTAGCCGGCTATATCTGGTGGAAAAATAACCGAAAGACAAAATGATACTTTACCCGTCGAAAGGCGGGTTTTTTTATGTCTATTCTTTTTATGGATTCCATTTTATGGATTGCATTGATCGCAGTCGTACGGATCTGCAATGACCTTCCCGTCGCTTCTGTTTTTCTTAACACGATGTTTGCATTGATCACAAACGAAAATTTCGTGGAGGGTTAATCGTGTCGCTGTGCCGCAGGCTGAACAGGGTAAGCCCGGAATCCGTTCTTCTACTCTGAATCCCGGCCATTGACACGACGGACAATCTTCTTCCATCGCCTTCAGCAGATTTTTAGTGGCGGCCAGAATCGTTTGTTGTCGCGTGGGATTCATATGCGCCCGAAGATCGTTTTCGAGTATGGCGGTTCCGTCGGTGGAGATGGAAAGAGCTTTTTCGGCTGCTTCCTTTAAAAGCTTTTTATCCAGGATGCCTTTCTCTATAAACTGTTGGCCCGAAGCTTCAGATGTGCGGATTAGCAGTCCGTGAGAAGGAAACTTCATGGCTTTGGATTTGCGGATCGCTTCGTCTACGGTATGAAAGGTGTATTTTCCCGCCGCGACTTTTAAACTGACTTCCCAACCCTGCCATTCGGCCTGATGCCGGAAATCGCGAAGCAGAACCATCTCGTAATTCCCGGTGGCAATATAGTATTGATGATGTGGCTGAAAAGTTCCCTCGCTGGCCAGCACCAGATCGGCTCCGGTTAATCGGGCGGCTTCTTCAATTTTTAACCGGGCTGTATCAGGTTGGGATTGCTTTCGTTCTATCTCACCGCTGAAGGTGCCGAATTGATCGGTGTTCAATTGTTCGGTGGTGAAAACTTTTACCCCTAATTGCTGTTCCAGTAAAGAGCTAATTATCTTCTCTTTTCCATGCATAGTGGCGATAAGGAGGGGCCGGTTTTTGAAGAGTTTAAGGGCGCTGCTCATAATCAACATAGGCAAAGATAGTAACACTCCTAAATATAATAGTAATACTTATATTTGCAAAATGCAAGAGAAACGTAAAATCCGCAACATCGCCGTTGCTCCCGGTGATGGAATTGGTCCGGAAATCATGGATGCCGTATTGAAAATTTTTAATGCTGCCGGAGTGCCGTTGCAGTACTCGATGGTGGAGATGGGGAAGGACTGGTACCTGAAAGGGCATTCTTCGGGTATGACTGAGGAGGCTCGTGCGGTGATTGAATCGACTGGTATTCTGTTTAAAGGTCCGATGGAAACGCCGAAAGGGAAGGGCATGAAGAGTATCAATGTTACTGCGAGAAAAACCTGGAATACTTATGCGAATAAACGGGTGTTTCGTACTCTGCCTGGCGTGGAAACAATTTACAGTAAGGCGGGCATTCCGATCGACCTGACCATCGTGCGCGAAAACATCGAGGATACCTATGGTGGTATCGAGCATATGCTGACGGATGATGTGGCACTCTGTCGTCGGTTTATTACGCGTCCGGGTTCATTGCAGGTGCATCGTTATGCTTTTGAGATGGCTTCTCGTAAAGGGGCAAGAAAAGTGACGTGCGCGCATAAAGCCAATATCATGAAACTGACGGATGGACTTTTCCTGGAGGCGTTTTATGAGGTGGCGAAGGACTATCCGGATTTGCAGGCGAATGATGTGATTGTAGATGATATGGCAATGAAGCTGGTGATGCGTCCGTATGAATATGATGTGATTGTTCTTCCGAATCTGCAGGGAGATATTATCTCGGATTTATGTGCCGGTTTGGTGGGCGGATTAGGTTTTGCTCCTTCGGCGAACATCGGTGACTTTGTTTCCATCTTCGAGGCAGTGCATGGTACAGCTCCGGATATAACAGGACAACAGAAAGCAAATCCAACTGCGCTTCTGATGAGTGGTTTGATGATGCTTCGTCACCTGGGTTGTGAAACGGAAGCGAATACAATTGAAAACGCTTTGTATTATTCGCTCGAGCAAGGTGCGCATACTGCAGATTTCGGTGGCTCAGGAAATGCGCTTTCTACCAATCAATATGCAGAGATAATCATTGGCAATTTGGGTCGTAAACCTACGTCGTCGGTGAAGGAGCAGGCCGTGGTGAATGAAACAGAATTGCCTGCTCTTCCTGCTCATAATCGTATGCTGGTTTCCGGTAAAAAATCGAAGAGAGTATTGCAGGGAGTAGATTTATTCCTGGAGAGTGAGGCGCAGCCGGATGTGGTGGCGAAGTCATTACTTTCGGTACTGGGTGACCGTTATACGCTGGTGACGATCAGTAATCGTGGTACACAGGTTTGGCCGACGGGTTCGGTGCTGACTGATCTGGTGAATCAATACCGGGTGAGAGTGGAGCGTACTGCTGACTTTTTCCCTTCGCAGGATCAGTTGCTGGAATTGAGTAGAGCAGTGGCTTCAAAATTCCATCTCTGTTCTGTGGAGATGTTGCTGTACCTGGATGAGCAGCCGGGATATTCAAAAGCGCAGGGTCAATAAATAATCCGATTCGCAGGAGAATTCATCTCCGAAGTTTATAAACTGTTTGCAGCGGGAACATTCGTTTCCTGTTGCTGACAGTTTTTTATTTTACCAATAAGTTCTCTGCAAATTTCTGCGATACATGATGTTGCTTTTTGTCTACTTCAATTTTCATCGAGTTGTCGAACTCCTGTATGGCTAACACCTTTATTTTTTTTCGCAGACTAATCCCGAGCTCGGATACAAATTGCAGGAAGACTGCGGAGTTGTCGCGGACTGATACCAGCTGGCAGACTTGTCCCGGACGTATTTCCGCCAGTGTAACTTTACGCAGTTCTTTCATCATTCCCTTCGCGTCCGGTATCGGATCACCATGAGGATCTGTTTCGGGATGTCCCAGAAATTTTTCAAGTTTCTCGATCAGTTTTTCCGATTGTATATGCTCCAGCTGCTCTGCAATCTCGTGTACTTCGTCCCAGGAAAAATCCAGCTTTTCGTATAAAAAAGTTTCCCATAACCTATGCTTTCTCACAATCTGTACTGCCACACGTCGACCTTCCTTCGTCAACCTGATCTTGCCGTATTTTTCATTCAATACCAGCTTCTTCAGTTTGAGCTTCTTCAGCATGTCGTTCACAGTGGCGGGTTTTATACCCAGCGCAGCCGCAAGCCGGTTGGTGCCCGTTTCCTCCTGTTCGGCTTCATGAGCCAGCTGAAATATGGCTTTGAGATAGTTTTCTTCGGTGTTGGTCAGCATCTTACAAAGATACGGGGATTTTTAAAACAATAAAAGTTAGGTAAGCCTAACAAAATATGATATATTTGTCGAATGAGATTATGGGTACTTCTTTTTATCTGCTGTTTGGCTGATCTGGTATCTGCGCAGGAGAATGCTGTTCCGCAGACTGAAAATCATGCATCTGCGGTTTTACAAGGTGTGGTTCGCGACGAACAGGGTCCGGTGGCATTTGCTGCTGTGGGTATTGCAACTTTGCAGCGGAATGTGCTGACTGATGAATCGGGCAGGTTTTTATTGGAGGAGTTGCCGGCTGGCGAATGGAAGGTGGAGGTGCAGGCTGTCGGGTATAAGGTGCAGGAACGAACGGTGACGATAAAGTCGGGTGAAGCAAAGAAGTTGAATTTTATTCTTGTTTCTGCATTGCAGGATTTCAATGAGGTGGTGATCAGCGGTACTCTGCAGCCTGTTGAACGATTGAAGTCGGTGATTCCGGTGGAGTCGTATAGTCCGGCTTTTCTTCGTCGTTCTGCAGCTCCCGGAGTGTTTGAATCATTAAGCCTGATCAATGGTGTGCAGCCGCAGATAAACTGCAATGTTTGTAATACGGGAGATATTCATATCAATGGGATGGAAGGTCCATATACAATGGTGCTGATTGATGGGATGCCGATTGTAAGTAGTTTGAGTACTGTGTATGGACTCAGTGGAATTCCCAATGCATTGATCAAAAGAATTGAAGTGGTGAAAGGTCCTGCAGGAATTTTATATGGTTCAGAGGCGATGGGTGGAGTGATCAATATTGTCACGAAGGAGCCGATCTCTGCACCACGTTTTTTTGCTGATCTGCAACTGACTTCTGTGGAGGAGTACAATCTGGATCTGGCGGTGCGGAAAAAAATACAGGACTGGCATACGATGGCGGGAGTGAGTCTGTTTAATTATTCTACTCCACGTGATATCAATGAAGATGGATTCACAGATATCACTTTGCAGGAACGAATTTCTGTTTTTAATAAATGGACCAAATACCGTGCTGATACATTACCTGCTTCACTCGCATTCCGTTATTTGTACGAGCAACGTTGGGGTGGAGAATTAAACTGGTCGCCCGAATGGAAAGGCACGGATTCCATCTACGGTGAATACATCATCACATCTAGAATCGAAGCATTCGGACAATTTGGATTTATGCTGGCGAAGGAGAAAATGCTGATGGAGTATTCTTACAATCGTCACGTGCAGGACTCCTGGTATGGTTTGATTCCGTTCGACGGACATCAGGAAACCGGATTCATTCAATTCCGCTGGAATAAAAAAACAGGAGTGCATCAATGGATGTCGGGTCTGCCATTTCGCTATGTGTACTACGACGACAATACACCCGGCACTGCAGGACCGAATGGAAATACTCCGCAGCAAACCTTTCTTCCCGGACTCTTTCTGCAGGATGAAATCACTCTTGGTAACAAATGGATGTTATTACCCGGATTCCGTATTGATCATCACAACGAACATGGATTTATTTCATCTCCCCGTTTTGCAGCGAAGTATAGTTATAGTAAAACAGGAATGATACGCTTCAGCACAGGAAACGGATTTCGTGTAGTGCAGTTGTTTACGGAAGATCATGCAGCTTTAACAGGCGCAAGAGAAGTCATCATTGCCGAATCACTCCGACCGGAGCGCAGCTGGAACATGAACTTCAACATCAACGAAACTTTTCAATTGAAGGGAGGTGTTCTGCAGCTGGATGGAAATCTCTTTCATACCTGGTTTACCAACCGCATCACCGGTGACTTCATGACCGACCCTCAACGCATCATCTATAAAAATCTGCAAGGGATTGCCATTAGTCGCGGCATGAGCCTGAACCTCGATTATACCACCGCTGCTTTCAGATATACACTCGGCGGCACGTATATGGATGTGTTTTTCGAAGAGCAGGGACAACGCACACCACAACTCCATGCACCGGCCCTCAGCGGAACCGCAGGCATCACCTGGAATGCACGCAATAGAAAGTGGACAGCAGATATTACATCACGAATCACCGGACCGATGTATCTTCCTGTTGTCCCCAATGATTACCGCCCCGAAAAATCACCATGGTTTGCCATCGTCAATCTTCAGCTCACACATCGCACCGGAAGCTGGGAGTTTTACTCCGGAGTGAAAAATCTGCTGAACTTCCTCCCGCAAGATCCTATTCTTCGCCCCTTTGATCCCTTCGATAAACAAACCGATATCGACAATCCGCATGGTTACACTTTTGATCCCTCTTATAACTACGCACCCATGATGGGAATGAGAGTGTATGCCGGATTCCGGTATCAGTTTTTATAAGCTCAGTGTCTTGAATACAGTGATCCTGTTTTGGGCCGCTGATTGATTATGAAAATTATGATTTGTTATGTTTTATTCCCGAATGTAAAATGAACGTATCGTTTTGTACTGAGTTTCCTCTGATGGTGGGAACACGGATTAAACGGATTTAACTGATTTACGCGGATTATGGATGTCAGGTACTAGATTTTTTTTCATAAATTGAATACTATCAATTTATCACTTTTCGTTTATCAGGAAACCTTTCACCATGAAACAAAACCCATACACCGGGCTGAGTTTACTATGTCTGATCCTCTCAGCATGTAACCAGCCGTCAACGAGTAATGAGCGTGAAGTGTCTCTGGAATCAATGGCTCCCAACGAGGTCATTGATGAAAAGCGTACTGATGAATTAACTACTGATCCTGCTAATTCATTTACAAGAATACCTGCCCAATCAAATGTTTCTATTCCACCCGCACTGCTTGCATATAATTATCTGGAGAAAGAAACAAAACCCTTGATTTGTGAATTGTCCAATCAGCAGGACACGGTCATCATCACTGCGGATGGTACTCGCCTGGAAATTCCTGAAGGCGCTTTTGAGTATCCCGATCATTCGTTACCACAGGGAAAAGTAAATTTTGAAGTAACCACGTATACAGATGATTTCTCTATCCTGAAGAAGGGCTTGTCTACAACTTCAAATGGTCGGTTACTTGAAACAGGTGGTATGTTGTATTGTTCTGCGTCCTGTGATGGCAGAGAGTTGCAATTGCGAAAAAGCATGAAAGTGCGTATTCCGACTCAGCAATTGAAGGAGAACATGGAGTTGTTCTATGGTGATGTGGGTGAAGATGGATCGGTTAACTGGATTCCCGCAGGACAACCGGTTGAAGGTCCTGCTTCAGAAACACAGGATGCTGTACCTGCTCAACGAAGAGTTGCTTTAGCCGCATTAGCGAGGGATACGTCAAGTGAATTCAAGGTGATGAGTTCTGTTTCGAATGTGACTTCCGTTCGATTGCATATCACGCATAAACATCTTGAATCTGATCGCCCGAGTCAATGGTCGAGGAGTGTTTTTAATGCACTTAGAGCAGCAGATAAGCAACTTTGGGAGGAAGATATTTTCTGTACGCAGGTTTCGGTGACGATGCGCTTATTGGAAAATGCACGCTATGAGTTACAGGTTTTACCTGCTGATATTCCATTGATCGATTCTATCGTGCGGATAGCAACCCGTGATTATTGGGATAAAAATAAATTTCCGGAAGTGGATTCAGATCATCAGATTCGTTATACCGCTGATTATTTCCTGCGTATGTTTAAGAAGGGATTCGATCTGACCGGCGAAGTGAAAAGTAAATTTAGTAATTCAGCCATGGTCTTGAAGTCGAAACGGGATGAACAAATGGTGATGTCATATGCCATGTCGGTGAGCAGGTTGGGATGGATCAATTGTGATCGGTTTTACAACAGTCCGCAACCGCCGGTGGATATCATCGTTGAGTTGCCCAAAAATTTTAATGGCAGAGTTCAGTTGATGGTCGATGAGTTTCGTTCTTTCCTGAACGGAGAGGTGCAGAAGTCAGGAGCAAAATTCACATCGGTTCCGCGTGGGACAAAATATACACTGCTGGTTTTTCATAAAGACAATGAAGATCGCCTGGTCGTTTCGAAAACCAGACATATCGCTGATGGTACTGTCGTCAGCGCTTTCCGGTTTAAACCAGTTACTCTCGCACAACTGGAGGAAACGATCGCTCTTCGTTGAGTCTGTAACGGGGCGTTGATGAAATTTTGTTCGACGCCCCGTTTTTATTTGTTGGACTAGGAGTATGTTTTTAATTACACATAATTAGCCAATTTGAAAATGGGTTGATTAGCCAATTTGGAAATCCGTGCATATCCGAATGACCTGGTTTATCCGCGTTCTTTCTACTGAATACTATTCTACCAACATAAAAAAATCATAATCCTCATAACAAATCAGTGGCCAAAAATGCTCCAACGGGAACGCTGATTAAACCGATTTTGCTGAATTACGCGGATCAATTCCTTCTTAGATTTTAGATACCCTTCAAATTTGCCAATATGCCAATTCACCAATCCACCAATCCACCAACTCACCAATTAATCCCCGGAGTATGCTCACTAGCCGGAGTTTTCTTCAAAACTCAAATCCGTGTAAACCCGCAACATCCGTCTCATCCGCGTTCCCCCTCTAGTGTAAAATAAAAACCCCTGAACCATTTCTTTTAGTGAAGTGTTTCAGGGGTTATGTTAGAACGGGTTTGACTAATCTTCGTCTTCTTCGTTTTCAGCTGCGTTCATTCCATTTTGTGCAGCAGTTCCGCCGGATTGTATTTCCGTATGGCGAATTTGTCCTCCGAGATATCCGGTGCGGGCCATTGCAGTTGATACTACCAATGAAACCACAAAGGCAATCATGGTGATTGATTGTGCGTTTTTCCCTCTGCGTTGTTGTACCAGACTGAAGAGCGATAGTACTCCAAGTCCGATCATCAGCCATAAAGCCCACTCTGCTGCTTCTTCGTGTTCGTGAATAAGATCATGCGACATGCCCGGGAGATTTTCTACCGTTTCTTCAGCTTCTTCTCCTGTTTTCATTACAGGAAAAGTAAGTAGTGTCATGATCACCCATAAACCAAGTACGGCTTTTTGCAGGGAGTTTTCTTTTCGTATTAAGGCATATGCCATGAGTCCGACTCCAATGATTGTCCCGATGATGGGAAAGTGATTGAGGAGCAGATGAAGGTGTGTTAAGTCCATAGAAATAAATAGTTGGTTGCTTCGTTTGGTGAAGCAAGATTAATTAATTCCGGAATAGGTCCGGTTGCCATTAAAAAAATCGATGGTTGTTATACCTGTTGCGGAGGCTGGAAAATTCCGGGTGGATAAATCGCAGGAAACTGAATGAGCGGTTGCGCAAAATGCATGCATCGCATAGGTAATTCCTGAAAATCCGGATGGTCTACTATCAGCGTGGCCGTCTGTTGTGGCATCTCCGTGATCGACTTAAATGGTAAACGACTATCCTCATCTGCATCACTGTCGGTTTCTGTTCCGGAATAATGCAAGGCAAGAAAATCAATGAATCCAATTCTACGATGTTCCTGATGATGGAGGTAATGTCGTACCAGCTCGGGTGTCTTGCCGATTTCCAAAATGGTTCTCCCTCCCAATAGAAGAGATATGGATAAACCGATCAGCAACATCTTACGCATACTGCAAAGGTAAGGCAATGAAGAGCGGATATCGTACTCCTGAACAATGATTCATATCATCTGTCAGTGGCTTGTGTTAGAAAACTTCTTCGTTCAGTACATTTGCAGCATGAAGTCACATCCCTTTGTAAAGAAAATCATCAAGTCATTCGAAGCCCATCTCGACGATGAACTGGCGATCGGAATGAAGAAGTACATGAAGGATCATTTCGATTTTCTGGGAATAAAAAAACCGGTTCGGGCTACGTTGATGAAGGAGTTGTTGAAGGAGTTTAAAACACTTCCGGAGAATGAATGGCGAATGGTGATTCTTCAATTATGGGAGCTGCCGTTCAGAGAATACCAGTATGCGGCTATGGAGTTATGCGGAAAACGGGTGAAAGAATTACAACCAGAGGATGTCGGAATGCTGGAGCAAATGCTGCTGAAGAAATCATGGTGGGATACCGTTGATGCAGTGGCTTCGAACCTGGTGGGTGAACTTTTTCGTCGCTTTCCGGAGGTGGCGCAATCTGCAATCAGTAAATGGTTGTCGACCGATAACTTCTGGCTGCATCGCACTTGCATCATCTTCCAGTTAAAATACAACGATAAAACCGATCGCGAGTTATTATTTTCTCTCTGCAAACGATTCGCAGGGGAGAAGGAATTTTTTATCCGGAAAGCTATCGGTTGGGCGTTGCGACAGTATAGCAAGTCGAATCCGGTGGCGGTGCGTAAGTTCATTCAACAACAGCCACTCAGCGGACTCAGCATCCGGGAGGCGTCGAAATACATCTGATCTGGCTTTCAGACTTGCGTCATTCCCTTCTGCCTCCGTATCTTTGCGGCCCCATGTTGTACAATAAGTTCGATAAAGAAACCCTTCGGAAACGCCTCGAGGCTGAAACCTTTAAACGGATTACCCTTTCGTTTTACCGATATGTCATTATCGATGAGGTGGATACCTATCGGGATGATCTCTATCGCTGGATGGAGGAAATGGGGATTCTGGGTCGAATTTATGTGGCTCGAGAGGGAATCAATGCGCAGATCAATGTGCCGGAGCATCGGATGGAGGACTTCCGGAACCGGATGAATGCAGATGTGCGTCTGAAGAATATGCCGCTGAAAATTGCGGTGGAAGATGATGGGAAATCTTTCCTGAAGCTGATTGTTCGCCGGAAGAGAAAGATTGTGGCAGATGGTCTCAACGACGATGCTTTCGATGTGACCAATGTTGGAAATCACCTGACTGCGAAGGAATTTAATGAGGCGATGGAGGTCCCTGGTGCGGTGGTGATCGATATGCGGAATCACTATGAGAGCGAGGTAGGGCATTTTACGGGTGCTATTTGTCCGGAGGTAGATACTTTCCGCGAAGAGCTGGAGAAAACGGTGGAGATGGTGTCCGATAAAAAGGATCAGAAAATTTTACTTTACTGTACCGGAGGAATCCGTTGCGAGAAGGCGAGTGCCTGGTTTAAGCATCATGGTTTTCAAGATGTTAACCAACTTCATGGCGGAATTATCCAGTACGCCCGTGAGATAAAGGAGCAAGGCTTGCCTTCGAAGTTTATCGGGAAGAATTTCGTTTTTGATGAGCGTCTGGGTGAGCGGATTACCGACGATATCATCAGTCAATGTCATCAATGTGGTGCTCCCTGCGACGACCATGTGAATTGCAAAAACGACGATTGTCATCTGCTGTTTATCCAGTGTGCGGCCTGTGCGGAGAAGTTCGATGGTTGCTGTACACCCCGATGCATGGAAATCTCTCATCTCCCCATAGAGGAACAGCGTAAACTCCGCAAGGGAAAGCGTAAGGAGGATACCCTTTCGGTGTACCGTTCCCGTCTGCGTCCCGACCTGCGTCAGATCCTGGGAACAGGTGATGGATGGCGCCTGGATGTGAAGTAAATTAGCCTTGAATCAGTCATTTAGGAGTGAATTTTCAAAGCTCCACTGATTTTTCGGGTAATTCCACCCGAATTTGTCAATAACTTACGTAAATTGCCTGTAGGTACCCCTCTTCGTACCCTATATTTGTTTAAGTTTTTATAGCCGGAACTGATGGAAAAAAAATGGGTTTTAAAACCGCAAGGAGATACGGAGGTCGTTAACCGGCTGGCTGCTGAGCTCCGTATTAACAAAATCCTTGTGAATCTGCTGGTCCAACGGGGCATTACGACCTACGACGAGGCCAAGAAATTTTTCCGTCCCTCGCTCGATGATCTGCATGATCCCTTTCTGATGCGCGACATGGACAAAGCCATCGAACGAATCGGGGAGGCACTGGCTAAAAAAGAACACATTCTGGTTTATGGTGATTATGATGTAGACGGTACCACTGCCGTCTCTTTAGTTTATACCTTTTTGAAGACGTATTCCGGTAATATCGATTATTATATTCCGGATCGCTATAAGGAGGGATATGGTATCTCTCGCCAGGGAATCGATTGGGCGAAGGAGAATGGCTATTCGCTGATCATCGCGCTGGATTGCGGTATCAAAAGCAATGATAAAATTGATTACGCCAGTTCGCTGGGAGTAGATTTCATCATCTGCGATCACCATCGTCCGGGAGCAGAACTGCCGAATGCGGTGGCTGTGCTGGACCCGAAGCGTAACGATTGCCCGTATCCCTATAAAGAACTTTCCGGTTGCGGTATCGGATTTAAGCTGATTCAGGCGTTTGCCCAGTTGAACCATGTGCCGTTTGCGCAACTCGAACAGTACCTGGATCTGGTGGCTATCAGTATTGCTGCTGATATCGTTCCGATCACAGGGGAAAATAGAATTCTGGCTTTTTATGGTCTGCATCATATCAATAAAGAACCAAGAGCCGGTATCCGTGCTATCCTCGAGTTGGGTGGCATCAAGAAGGATCTCGTGATCAACGATATTGTGTTTACAATCGCTCCACGTATCAATGCTGCCGGTCGTATCGAGCATGGCAAGAAGGCGGTGGAGTTGTTGATCCAGAAGAAGGAAGATCTGGCGAATTTCCTCGGCGATGATATCAATGAGCAGAATACAACGCGTAAGAACCTCGATTCGCTGATTACCGATCAGGCTTTGCAGCAGATTGAAAACGATGCATCATTCCGTAACAGGAAGTCAACGGTTGTGTATAATCCGGAGTGGCATAAAGGAGTGATCGGAATTGTGGCTTCACGTCTTACAGATAAATATTATCGTCCTACTATCGTTCTGACGCGCAGTAACGGACATGTTTCCGGTTCTGCACGTTCGGTGAAAGATTTTGATGTGTACAATGCGATCGAAAGCTGTAGCGATTTGTTGGAGCAGTTCGGTGGACATATGTACGCTGCCGGTTTAACGATGAAGGAAGAAAATGTACCGGCTTTTATCGAGCGTTTTGAGAAGATTGTAGCAGATACTATTGAAGAGCGAATGCTGACTCGGGAGATAGAAGTGGATGCTGAATTGAATCTGAAAGATATTACTCCGTCATTTTATCGTATCCTGAAACAGTTTGCTCCTTTTGGTCCGGGTAATATGGCGCCGATTTTCCGTACTACCGGTGTGCGTGATAATGGTCGCGGACGGGTGGTGGGAAATAATCACCTGAAGCTGAGTCTTACACAGGAGGAAATTCATTCCGGTTTATTTGATGGTATCGCGTTCCAGTTGGGGCATCATCATCCGATGGTGGAGCAGCAGGAAAATTTTGATGTGGTGTATCATGTGGAGGAAAATACCTTTAACGGTCGTACTACGCTGCAGTTAAATATCAAGGACCTGAAGTTTTTGAAGCAGGCGGTGTTGGCGGCTTCCTGAAAATAAACTATTCGTTTTACTCTTTCCTATTGTGGTGCCCGGAAACTCTGGTCGGTCACTACTCTCCAGCTGATTCCAATCCGAAATAATAATCCTTCTGTAGGGGAGATTTCTGTTTCTTCCTGCAAGAGATCGCTGTAGCTTATAAAATTCCTGGAAGCACTGTGTCCTGCATCTGCTGTGAATACTATCGGTGTATGTGGCAGATAATATTCCAGTCCAATGCGTACCTGCCCTTCAATATAGGTGAAGTAGTCGTTTCCTTTTTCGCGGTAGGAGTCGGTGATGCCCTTGTAAAATAGGCAGCTGTGGACACGAGGTGTAATGGCATAATCAAATACGGCATAACGTGGCAAGATGCCCCAACAGCGGAAGTTTTTGGAGGCTTGCCAGTCGAAGCCGAGAAGTGGTAGCCAGAAGTTCCCGAAACATTCCCTGCTGTAATAAGCGCCCAGTCGCCAGGTGAATTTTTCACTTTGCTGACGGCCATAGAGCAACGCAGCAGCCGGTGTGATGGAATTTTCGGAAGGGGTGATTCCGTTGGCTCCGTAGTGTCGGATAGCCAATGCAGCGAGCAGGTGATGTGTGGTGTCGCGGAGCAGCATCCGGTGACTTACAGACAATGCTCCCGAAAGATAACGTTGTACGGATGTTCCTAACGGGGTGGATATACGAAATGATCGCGCTTCGTATATCGGATTGAAAATGGTGATGTGCCGGAGATTGTGTTTCCAGGGGAGATTCGCCTGCGCCTGAAAATAGCCTATCGTGCATTCCGCTTCATCGCCACCTTTGTAGATGGCCGAAGCCGGCGACTCGACATATTGCGTTTGCAGCACATCAAATACAGGTTGAGCCTGAGATGAAGTGGTGATTAGCAGGATGCAGAACCGGAGCAGGTAGCGGAACATAAGTTCAAATGTAATGGAATGGTCGGAATATGGGTATTTCTTAAGGAGAATTTCATTGTCTATGTCGGATTCATGTTTTATGTTCGTAGTCGAAATAAATCGTATGATGTATAAATCGATATTGGCTGCCTGTACCTTCTTTTTACTGCAGGCCTGCTCCGGAGATGGAGTGAAGGAAAAGATCAACAAAGCCGGTGATGTCGCCGGGCAAACTGTTGGAGAATTTGCCCATGGTGTAAGTACGGGTGTTGAGAAGGCGTTGAACATCAAGATTGAATTAAGTCAGGCCTTGAAGGATAGCGGTGTCAGTGTCGGAAAAGTTTCTATAGCTGATTCGGGGAACAATGATAACGTATTGCAGGTCTATATGATTTTTGCAAAGGGGATCAATGCTAACCTTACAGCCAAAGCTTATGACCAGAACGGTGCGGAGATGGGCAGAGTGAAAGTGCCCGTTAAAGCAGGAGCCGATGAAGCGAAGTATGTGGATTTTATTTTTGATCCGCGAACGAATATCGACAACGACAGTAAATTGGTGATTCAATAATTCTTGAACCAAAGAAGAATGAAAAATAAAGGAATAATACTCGTGCTGGTACTTTGTTGCTGTATCCAGGTGCTTGTTTCCGGTCCGGCTGCTTTGAACGACTGGAAGATTTTACCGGGAGATACCATTCACATAGGGAATCAGGTGTGGATGAAAAAGAATGTTTCTATTCCGATGCCTAATAGCTTCTGGTATGAGCGGGACTCTGTAAATAACGTTGCAAATGGTCGATTGTATTTCTTCAGCAGTGCATTGGCCGCTTGTCCGAAAGGATGGCATCTACCTACCGACGAAGAATGGCAGGAGCTCATCAATCATTATGGCGGCGATTCACTGGCTGCGAAAGAATTATTGAAAGGCGGCAGCTCCCGCATGAAACTAACGTTATCGGGTTACCGAAGTTCTAATAGTTCGAATGATCTTTTCGGGAAGAAGGATGAGCAGGGTTTTTACTGGACATCCACCGTTAAAGGTGAACAGACGGCATACGCCAGATGTTTCACTGCAGGATCGCCGGTGGTGACAGATATGTATTATCGGCGGGCCAATGCGTTCTCCGTTCGATATATTCGTGATTGATACCATGTCAGCATTCGCCTTGCGAACGCTGACATGGTGTGATTTTCTTGACCGCGAAGTAGAGCCATGAGATGTACTTTACTAGCAAAGTACATCTCATGGCACACTTCTCGGCACGGTTAGAAATATGTATCGCCCTGAAGTGTGCCGTGAAAAAGTACAAAAGTGCTGTTTCACGGCTCTACTTCAGGGGATGTGATGGGATTGCTTCTAGCTTCAAGCTTCTAGCCTCTAGCCTCAAGCCTCAAGCCTCAGGCCTTTAGCTTCTAGCCTTCAGCCCGCAGCCAGTAGCCCAAGGCCAACAGCAGTTTCTAATTTTAATGAGATTTGTTTTAATAATTAGTTACTTGTTTCAACATGCAATTTTTCCCGTTCGGTAGTATGATGAACTTGATTGAGTGGATTTGAATTGACTTATGGGTTTAATTAAACTCTATTTGCTTCATCATCTTTAAAAAACCTGAAAACAATGAAAACAACTATCAAATTAATCGGAGTACTTATCATCCTCATCGGATGCATCTTCCCAAACCAAGCTTCTGCACAAGGTTGCGGAGTGCCAACCGGCTTAAGTGTAACTGTAGTTTCGACAACATCAACTCAGTTGAACTGGAATGCTATTCCGGGAGCAACACAGTATAATATCGAAATTCAGAATGCTACTGGTAACAATGTTCCGTTCCTTCAAACGGCCAATGCTACTACCAACACATTTACAGTAATTAACCTGATAGCAGGTACTAATTACAAATTCAAAGTGCGCACGCGTTGTGGAGGAACTAAGTCTAACTGGTCAGCGTATTATTTCTTCACCAGTGGAAGCGGACAAACACAATGTAGTCTTCCCACAGGCATTACCGTTAGTAATACAACTGCCACTTCTGCTACTGTAAGTTGGGGTGCTGCAGCAGGTGCATTGAGCTATCGCTTGCGTGTTGAAGACGGACAAAATAATCCGGTTGCTTTCCTGTTTGCAGTATCAACTGCGCAAACTTCCTATACAGTAACAGGATTAACATCTGCTACTAATTACAAAGCAAAACTGCGTAGCAATTGCGGTGGACTTCTTCACAGTTCATGGACAGCCTGGACTCCATTTACAACAGCTGCTCAACGTATCACTGATCTTCCTGAAGCGAATGTTCAGTTGTTCCCTAATCCTGCCAATGAAGTTGTTTATCTCGTACTTCCGGATGAATGGACTAACGGCCTTAGCGAAGTAACCATGACTGATATGACCGGCAAAGTTGTTTACTCTTTCAAAGCACAAAACTCATCTGAGTCTGCACAGTTCGAAGTACCTGTAAATGATTTCCCACAAGGTGTATACATCCTTTCAGTAAAAGCAGGAGCTGAAGAACATCATCAGCGCTTGAGTATCGTTCACTAAACCCAAGTTGATTGATATAAACCTCGAAAGCATTCGCCTTGCGAAAGCTTTCGAGGTTTGATTTTCTTGACCGCGAAGTAGAGCCATAAGAGGTACTTTACTAGCAAAGTACCTCTCATGGCACACTTCTCGGCACGGTTAGAAATATGTATCATCCTGAAGTGTGCCGTGAAATAGTACAAAAGTGCTGTTTCACGGCTCTACTTCAGGGGATGTGATTGATAGAGGTGGTAGAGGTGAGGTGTTTGATTGGTGTTCCGTTAACAAAGAGTGGAAACGATTAAATCCTTCTGGCCTACCAACGGTCAACGTATTTTAGGCAATTACACCGCAGCCCGCAGCCGGTAGCCAGTAGCTTGCAGCCTGTAGCCTTCGGCTAGCGGCAAACCACTGTATTTCAATAGGTAACGACACTTGCTTCTTCTGTGAAAAACGGGCTTTATTGCTTACCTTTGCGCCCTTATTATGCAGCAGTATCCTGAATACAAATCGCTTAACCTGCCCAATATCGCTGAGTCGGTATTGAATCGCTGGCAGGAGCAACGCATCTTTGAACGCTCCATCGAGGAACGTGAAGGATGTCCGTCGTTTACATTTTATGAAGGTCCCCCATCCGCAAATGGTCTTCCGGGAATTCACCACGTGATGTCGCGTTCGATTAAAGACATCTTCTGTCGCTATAAAACACAGAAGGGATTTCAGGTGAAACGGAAAGGAGGTTGGGATACGCATGGTCTCCCGATTGAGATCAGCGTAGAGAAGACGCTGGGTATTACGAAGGAGGATATTGGTGATAAAATTTCGATTGAAGACTATAACAAAGCTTGTCGCCATGAGGTGATGAAGTACAAGTCGGTGTGGGACGATCTGACCCGTAAAATGGGTTATTGGGTCGATCTCGAGCATCCGTATATCACTTTTGAAAATTCTTACATCGAGACCTGCTGGTACCTGCTGAAAGAATTACATAAGAAAAATCTGCTCTACAAAGGCTATACAATTCAACCGTTTTCACCTGCTGCCGGTACCGGATTGAGTTCGCATGAACTGAATCAGCCCGGAACCTATAAGCTGGTGAAGGATACTACTATCGTCGCACAGTTCAAGGCGGTGAGGAATGCTAAAAGTGAAGCACTCTTCAGCGCGACTGATGCGCCTGTGTTTTTCCTCGCCTGGACAACCACTCCATGGACACTCCCTTCCAATGCTGCTCTGGCAGTAGGAGAGAAGATTACGTATGTGCTTGTGCGTACATTCAACCCGTATACGTTTGAACCGGTGAGTGTGGTAGTAGCGAAAGATCTCCTCGGCAAACACTTCAATGCGAAGAATGCGGAACTGACGATCGAAGAATATCAGTCAGGAAATAAAAATATTCCATTCCGCGTCGAGAAAGAATTTTCCGGTGCCTCCCTGCAGGATATCTCCTACGAGCAGTTATTGCCATTTGTGCAGCCGGAAGAAGGTGCTTTCCGTGTGATCACCGGTGATTTTGTGAGCACAGAAGATGGTACCGGTATTGTACATATCGCTCCAACCTTCGGTGCCGATGACTTTCGTGTGGCGAAACAGCATGGTGTACCTGCTATCCTCGTAAAAGATGAAAGCGGTAAGCCGATGCCGTTAGTTGATCGTCGTGGGCGTTTTGTGAAAGAAGCCGGAGAGTTTGCGCTGGAGTATGTGAAGGAAGAATATCTCAATGAAACAGAAAAAGAAGCTGCGCGTCAGCAACAAGGTCGGGATAAATACCTGAACGTCGACGAACGGATTGCTATTCGTCTGAAACAGGAAAACCGCGCATTTAAAGTAGAAAAGTACGAGCATAGTTATCCGCATTGCTGGCGTACCGATAAACCGATCCTGTATTATCCACTCGATTCCTGGTTTATCCGTACTACCGCTTGCAAGGATCGGATGATTGAACTGAATAAAACCATCAACTGGAAACCGGAGAGTACCGGTACCGGTCGTTTCGGTAACTGGCTGGAGAATCTGGTTGACTGGAACCTGAGTCGTTCCCGTTATTGGGGTATTCCGCTGCCGATCTGGCGCAGTGAAGATGGAGAAGAGAAATGCATCGGTTCTGTGGAAGAACTCAACGCTGAACTGAAAAAATCCGCTGCTGCCGGTTTAATGGATGCATCGAAAATGGAGCATCTTGATCCGGCAAAAGGAGATTTCGATTTGCATCGTCCTTATGTGGATCATGCAGTGCTGGTATCTTCTACCGGAAAACCGATGTACCGCGAAACAGATCTTATCGATGTATGGTTTGACTCCGGTGCGATGCCGTATGCACAATGGAATTATCCGTTTTCAAAACCTTCGCTGGAGAATGTTTATCCGGCAGATTTTATCGCTGAAGGTGTGGATCAGACACGCGGTTGGTTCTTTACGCTGCATGCTATCGCTGTAATGCTGTTTGATTCAGTCGCGTTTAAGAACGTCGTGTCGAATGGTTTGGTGCTCGACAAAAACGGCAATAAAATGTCGAAACGTTTGGGTAACGCCGTGGATCCGTTCAGTACACTCGAAACGTATGGTCCGGATGCTACACGTTGGTACATGATCTCCAATGCACAACCTTGGGATAACCTTAAATTTAATCTGGAAGGAATCGGAGAAGTACAACGTAAGTTCTTCGGTACACTTTACAATACCTATAACTTCTTTGCGTTGTATGCCAATATTGATGGATTCCGGTATGAAGATGCTGAGATTCCGGTGGCACAACGTACAGAACTCGATCGTTGGATTCTCTCTCTGCTGAATTCCCTGGTGAAGGAGGTGGACGCAAATTATGCCGATTACGAACCAACCAAGGCTACTCGCCTGATTCAGGATTTCGTGACGGAGCATCTCAGTAACTGGTATGTACGTCTGAGTCGTCGCCGGTTCTGGAAAGGAGAGTATACCGAAGATAAAAAAGCGGCATACCAAACGCTCTATACTTGCCTGGATACCATCGCACGACTGATGGCTCCTGTTTCTCCCTTCTTCGCGGATCAGCTATTCTCTGATCTGAATGAAGTGAGTCATAAGGATGATCATGCATCGGTGCACCTGGCTTCCTTCCCTGTGGCTGATGAGAAAATCATCGATAAAGTACTCGAAGAACGAATGCAACTGGCGCAGGATATCAGCAGTATGGCGTTGAGTCTGCGCAAAAAAGTAAATATTAAAGTTCGACAGCCGTTGCAGAAAATTTTACTGCCGGTGATTAACCCGCACTTCCGTACACAAGTGCAGGCGGTAGCCGATCTTATCCTTGCTGAAGTAAATATCGAATCAATCGAATTCCTCGATGATGCGTCCAATATACTTGTCAAGAAACTGAAGCCGAATTTCAAGGCGTTGGGTCCGAAGGTAGGTGGATTGATGAAGCAACTAACGGTGCGCGTATCCGAAATTACACAGGAAGAAATTGCTGTGCTGGAGCAGACAGGAATATTGTCGCTACGGCTTGGTGAGGTAAGTTTCGACCTGCAGTTGGAGGATGTGGAGATACTAAGTGAGGATATCCCCGGCTGGCAGGTAGCCAATCAGGGACGCCTGACAGTAGCCCTGGATATCACGATTACCGACGATTTGAAGGATAAAGGACTGGCCCGGGAACTGGTCAACAGAATTCAGAACATACGGAAAGACAAGGGTTTCGAGATTACAGACCGGATTTCTGTCCGAATCAAGGGTCCTGAAAGCATCCATCGCTCCGTGAAGAACAATTTCGACTATATTCGCACCGAAATTTTAGCCACCGAACTGGAGTTGGTGGACCATCTGGAGGGCAGTGATGTCCAGCCGTTGGAAGTAGACGAAGAGCTCCAGGTGTTAACATCAGTAAATAAATACTAAAATGGCCACTAAAAAACCAATTTCAAAGACCAAGAAGGCCGCGGCTAAAAAGCCTGCATCTAAGGCTCCAGCCAAAAAAACTGTTAAAAAGGCAGCTGCCCCTAAGAAATCTGCTGCTAAAGCTCCGGCAAAGAAGGTGGCTCCTAAAAAAGCGGCTCCTAAAAAACCTGTGGCTAAAAAAGAAGTAAAGAAAGCAGCTCCTAAAAAAGCAGCTTCTGCTCCAAAAAAGGCAGCAACTAAACCGGTAGCTAAAACCGCCGTGAAAAAGGCAGTAGCTAAACCGGCTCCGAAAGCAGCTCCTGCTCCAAAGGCAAAAAAACCTGCTCCGGCTCCCAAAGCAACGAAACCAGCTCCGGCTCCAAAGGTGGCACCTGTTAAAGCAGTAGCACCGAAACCGACGCCAGTTTCTAAGTCAGCTCCGGCAGTGAAAATACCTGTAGTACCAAGTGTGACGAACGAGAATAAAATGACAGAGAAAAAAGAGGAAGTAAAAAAAGTAGTGACCAATTTGCGTTATAGTGATGCGGATCTGGCTGAATTCAAAACCCTGATTCAGGGTAAGCTGGTGGATGCCCGCGAAGAGTTGATTAACCTGCAGGCTCAGATTCTGAATGCTAATGAGAATGGTACCGATGATACTGGTGCCTCTTTCAAAATGCTGGAAGATGGTTCTGAAACGCTGGCAAAAGAAGAGGCCGCTAACCTGGCAGCTCGTCAGAAGAAGTTTATCGAGCAGCTCGAGGCAGCATTACTTCGTATTGAAAACAAAACGTATGGAATCTGCCGTGTTACCGGTCAGTTGATTCCTAAAGAGCGCTTACGTGCTGTTCCCGGAACAACGCAGAGTATGGAAGCCAAGCTGAAGCAATACAAAGATTAATTTCATTCCCGGTGTGTGGACCTTCCACCAATGCCGGAATATAGAACGAAGCTTGCGGTGGATTGCTGCAGGCTTCGTTTATTAAAGAACGGATCATTTCCGGATTAAACTGAATCGCTTGAAACGTCCACTCCTTATCATCTTTACTATTCTGTTGCTTGATCAGCTGATTAAAATCTGGATCAAGACGAATATGTATCTCGGTCAAGAGTATGAAATCACCAAATGGTGTATCATCCACTTTACAGAGAATAATGGCATGGCCTTCGGGCTTGAGTTCGGTGGAGATTTCGGAAAGTTATTCCTGAGTCTGTTTCGAATCGTTTTTGTTGGAGCCATGTTCTGGTTCCTGTATAAACTGGTGAAAGAAAAAGCATCAACTTTATTTGTTACGGTAGTGTCGCTGGTGATTGCTGGTGCCGTCGGAAATATTATAGATTCCGTTTTTTATGGCGTCATCTTTTCATCGAGCGAATTCGGGACGATTGCAGAGATGTTTCCGCCGGAAGGTGGTTATTCTACTTTGTTGCATGGAAAGGTGGTGGATATGTTTTATTTCCCCTTGCTGAGCGGACAATTTCCCGATTGGTTTCCGATTTGGGGCGGAGAGTCGTTCATGTTCTTTCGTCCGGTATTTAATCTGGCAGATGCCTCTATAAGTATTGGGGTGATTTTATGGATTCTCTTCCAAAAGAAAATTTATCCGGAGGAAAAACCGAATACCGAACACAAAGTCGCTTCTGTTACGCCGGAGTCTTCCGTTGAGAAGCCGTCTTCAGAAGAGTCTGAATAAAAGTTTGCTGTTATTAATGTACTTCGACGGCGCTTAATTCGTGTTTGTAGTTTTCCATTTCCTGCGTGAATCGTAGCCGTTCTTCTTCAGTGTTGAAGTTGATGTTACGGGATATCGTCAGGTAGTAATTGATACCACTCAGGAGATTATCGCGGAAGTTGTCGAGGTATTTCTGCTCTTTCGGGAGGATAACTAAGGAGGCACATTTCTTTTCCAGATAGTCGACGTAGAGCTTCAATTCGTTGATGAATAAATGAGGGCGTGGTTTATCAATGAGTTGCTTTCGTCCGTAGATATGATCTACCATATCCTGTAGGCTTGAAACTTTGTCGAAGAAATATAAATTAGGGCCGGGACAAATACTGACATGGTGGAGATTGTGTGGAACAGGGACTTCGTTCTTCATGAATACAGATGCTGAAAGTCCTTCGCATAAACATTCTTTTTCTGTGATCAATGCCGCTTGTTGCTCATATTCGGCAGATGAAAGATTTGTAGATTGTAGTTCCTTTAGTTTTTTGAATTGATATTCTCTGGACGAAACACAGATCGGAACAGTAGTAAACTCTTTGTTGGAGGAGAGGAATTTTTTGTAGCAGGGACTGCCCGGACGATTTTCTTCGATACGACGGTTTAAATTCTCTTCTGAGGAGGTGTGACGGAAGTTGTTAAACGGAACACCAAGTGGTGATTTGTCGCTGAGGTAATAATCTTCAGCAGTGGCGTTGCATAGTTTTTCCATCGTGTCCTTGTCTACGTTGGTAGCTTCAGGCACTAGCAGGAACGGACTTCCCCATCCTGTTGTGTCGAGATTATAATATTCACGTAGAAATACATCTTCTGCTGCAGTGCCTAACCCGCCCTGTGCAGTATATCGAATGCTGAACTGAAAATTGTCAGTCGTTAGTTGTAAATTATTCCATGCGTTAACACACGTGGTTTTCAGTTCTTCTTCCAGTTGCTTACGATGCTGTTTGAAATCTTCCAGTATTGGTCCCATCAATAACCCTTCTGTCGGGAATGCGTGTCCACCACAATTTAATCCCGATTCAATTCGAAATTCAGAAACCCATATTCCTTTTTTCGCCAATTGCATTCCTTGGATACGTGCCGATCGGAAATCACTTACTTTAAGAACTATTTCTTTTTGAATACATCCGCTTTCATCTGGAAAGAAATCAGGGAACTCAGGAATATACTGAAAGAGTCGAGGGTTGTATCCTGCTGAAATTACTAATGCTGACTGAAGTTTGCTTGTTGCATATCCCCGTAATGCCGATAATGCATTCGAAAATATCTCCGGCATTTCTTCTCCGTTTTCAGTGTAGGCCGGCTTATCAGCTTTCGCCATTATATTCACATCTATTGTGCCGGTGTAATGTGACTTTTTCAACTCGGCTTCTAATGAGGTTTGTTCCTGCTCCGTTAGTGATTGAAAGTCGCCATATTTTTTTACTAATGGGTGTGTGGAAGGCAACAGTGAATAATATTTTGTTAAAGCGGAGCCGGAAGTCATTGAACTGTCCAGCAAACTATTAACACGTGTTGTAACAATGGAGTGCAGGAGATTCAGATAGTCTGTAATTCGTTTAGCACGAAAGTCATCTTCAATAACAGGAATTGGAAAGTAAGTGCGTCCGTCAGTTGGATAGTGAATAACCCGCATCTGCTCTATCAATTCGTCGTCCATAATAGAAACAACTGAATTAATTCCCATGGGTGCAACCTTGATGGGTGTGTCAATGGTAAAAGCTAATCCCATCACGGGAATGTGGAATGTATGCGGCTTTGATGACATGGTTTCGGAGCGGACGTTTGTTATTTGTACAAATGAATGGAATGGACGAAGGTACGATCATTGAAAATCTCAAAATATGATGGTTGTCAATTGTAAATTACTAAGAAATTATTGTTTTGTGAATATATAAAAGATGTAATGTGAAATGGGTTGTGCGAGGTCGAAATGTTTTCGTTTATTGCAAGATGTTATTCAAGACTTCTGGTTTTATTATTCGAATTCTTTTTCCTTTTAATCCGATAACTCCATCAGACTTTAAATCTGCTAGCGTACGAATAAGTGTTTCTATGGCAGTCCCACATAGTGAAGAAAGGTCACCTCTGCTTAATTGAATGTTTATTGTTTGATCAACTGGCTCAACTCCAAACTTGGTAAGTAGATTTAGTAAAACAGCTGCAATTCTTTCTTTCACATTTTTGTTTAGAAAATGTGTTTCGTTTTTTTCATAACGCTGTATTTCACTGTTCATGAATTGAAGTATCTGAAGTGAGAGCCCATTGCTCTTTCTAAACAATCGTTGAAAGAGTTCTTTATTTATAAAGCAAACTTCTGTCTTTTCCAATGCTATTGCAGTAGTATCGTGCTGATTTCTGAATAAGGCAGAGCGATACCCTATAATTTCCCCGGCTTTGGCCAAACGCACAATTTGAGTTCTTTTTTTTGTCGGGATCTCTAATTTTACTTTTCCAACTTCTATTATATAAATGCCAACTGAGTTGTATCCGGTTTTAAAAATTTCTTCTCCTTTGGTATAAATTTTACGGATTTTGGATTCCTCTATCTGTTGTAAATCTTCGGAGTAAATATCGCAAAATACCGATGAGTATCTCAATTTGCAATTGAAACAGTCTTTGTAATTTCCCGTGTAATTCATGTTTTAGTGAGTATTTCGTTGAATATTTGGGAATGTAGCGGTTACAAAGATACTTTAATTTTATCTGCGTTTTAGAAATATGATATCTGTCATTTTTTGTGGAAATCCGAATTCTAATCTTTGCGTGCTGACAGAATAATAGAAAAAAGACGATAAATGGTAAAAGGTGATATCGCAGACTTTGATGAAGTTAAACAGATGGTTGATCGGTTTTATTTTTGCGCGATGAAAGATGACTTGTTGGGGCCTGTGTTTTCACAACATTTATCGGTTGGGATGCCGCAACATCTTGAAAAGATGTATAGTTTTTGGCATTCATTGTTGTTTGGTTCAAAAAGTTATAGTGGTCGGCCTTTTCCACCACATATTCAACTTCCAATAGAGAAGAAGCATTTCAAAAGGTGGCTAAAGCTTTTTGAAATTGTAGTAGATGAAAGTTTTGTTGGGCCAAAGGCTGAAGAGGCGAAGAGTCGTGCAAAAGCTATAGCAACAGTATTTGAAGTAAAATTGGAGGGCATTAAAAATAAACATGCTTTTTGAATTAACGAACGAATTAAATCTTAAAAGTAAGTCATATGAAAACAATAAATGCAGACGATCTTATAGGTGAAATTGTGGCAATAGATTATCGAAAGGCGGCTGTCTTTACGTCGTATGGAATCGATTTTTGTTGTCATGGAAATAGGAGTGTGCAAGAGGCATGTGACTCCGCAGGTATATATATAACTGAAGTTTTGACAGAACTAAATAAAGCATTACCAATTAGTGAGTCTACAGTTAATATTGAAACTATGCCTATAGGTCAAATTATTGAATATATTAGGAATGTTCATCACAAATATGTAAGACAACAGGTTCCTGTAATCAAGGAAATGCTATCAAAAGTTGTAAAAGTACATGGACACAATCACCCTGAATTAATTGAAGTTTACGAATTGTTTGATTCTGGAGTTGATGATTTACTAATTCATTTGGGAAAGGAGGAACAAATTTTATTTCCCATGATCCTTCGCTTAAGTGAAGTTTCTTTAGATGGTGGAGATATAAGTGAAGTTCCCTTCAGTCTTGAAGTGCCTATGCATGTTATGAAGAATGAGCATGCCATTGAGGGCGATCGGTATAAACGAATTTCCGATTTGACGTGTAAGTATAATGCTCCTCAGGAAGCCTGTACAACGTATAAAACCGTTTTTCAGCTTTTGAAGGAGTTTGAAGAGGATTTACATAAACATATTCATCTTGAAAATAATGTTCTGTTTCCAGCTGCTAGCTTGCTTGAAGAGTCGTTGTAAATAAGTATTGTTGTAAGAATTCTGTTTGATGATGGTAAAATCTTCCTGGGCTGAGCCCTATAAAATGAAAATGGTGGAGTTGTTGAAGACAACCACCAAATCACAACGTACCAAAGCGATTCGTGAAGCAGGATATAATACCTTCCTTTTGCGATCGGAGGATGTATATATTGATCTTTTAACTGATAGTGGAACCTCTGCCATGAGCGATGTGCAATGGGCGGGAATGATGCGGGGTGATGAAGCATATGCCGGCAGCCGGAATTATTATAATCTGGAAGCAGCAGTAAAAAAACACTATGGCTATAAATATCTGGTGCCAACTCATCAGGGACGCGGGGCTGAAAATATCCTGTCAAAAGTGCTTATCAAAAGAGGAGATATCGTACCTGGTAATATGTATTTTACGACGACACGACTCCATCAGGAACTGGCCGGAGGTACATTTGCAGATATCATCATCGATGAAGCACATGATCCGAAAAGTCTGCATCCGTTTAAAGGTGATGTGGATTTGCAAAAGCTCGATAAGCTCGTAAAGAAATACGGGGCTAAACGAATTCCTTATATAACGATAGGCACAACCGTAAACATGGCCGGTGGACAACCCATAAGCATGAAGAATATGAAAGCCTTGCGTGCCTATACGAAGAAACATAAACTACGGATTATTCTTGATATGACCCGTGTGGCGGAGAATGCCTATTTCATTCAACAGCGGGAAGAAGGTTATCAGCGAAAATCTGTCCATCAGATTGTGTTGGAACTATGTTCACTTACTGATGGCGCTACGATGAGTGCCAAGAAAGATGCCTTGGTGAATATTGGCGGCTTCATGGCAACCAATGAATGGGACGTGTTTGAAGAAGCACGTAATCTGGTAGTGGTATATGAAGGATTGCATACCTATGGTGGATTAGCAGGACGCGATATGGAGGCGATGGCGATTGGTATTGCAGAGAGTGTGAATGACAGACACCAGCAGGCACGGATTGGACAGGTAGAATATCTCGGTGAAAAAATGATGGAGTATGGTATTCCGATTGTTTTGCCGATTGGTGGACATGGAATTTTTGTAGATGCTAAAGCATTCCTGCCACACTTAAATCAGGATCAGTTTCCGGCACAGGTGCTCGCAGCAGAAATATTCATCGATTCAGGAGTGCGTACAATGGAGAGAGGTATTGTTTCCGCCGGACGCAAAGCCAATGGTGAAAATTATTATCCGAAACTCGAATTGGTTCGTTTTACAATTCCACGAAGAGTATATACGCAAGCACACATGGATGTGATTGCAGAGAGTACGGCCCGTGTACTCGATCGTGCAGCAAAAATCAAAGGATTGAAAATGGTATATGAACCGAAATACCTGCGCTTTTTTCAAGCAAGATTTGAACCTTTAAAATGATGTCTGGTAGATTAAGTACATATATTTTAATTTCCATGTGCTTGGTTTTTTTCTGCTATAGTGTGCAATTTTATTTGCCGGGCGTTAACCAGAATTTTGTTGCCGGGGAAGGAAGACTCGTATGGCAAAGGTATAATTGTCAGTCATGTCATCAATTGTATGGGCTAGGTGGATACCTCGGTCCGGATCTGACTAATTTAACATCATCACCGGGTAAAGATGAAAACTATCTTCGGGCAATGATATTATCTGGTTCAGATCAGATGCCTTCATTTAAATTGAATGATGAAGAAATGAAGTTGTTAATTCAGTTTTTATATGATGTTGATAAATCTGGTGATGGTCGAAATTTTACTTTTGATGTAAATTGGGATGGAATGATTATTGAATCTTATGAATAGATCTGTTGTTTGGAAGGGGTTTGCAATATTCTCTTTAGTTGTGCTTTTCTTGGGACTCAACTTTGGTGTTCTGGCAGCTCACTCATATACAGGTCGTGGTAATTTCGGGGAATTACTTAGCTTTATAAATTTACGTCCATTGCATGTCACGTCAGTAATGCTTTGGATACTCGTCGGGGCAACAGCAGTTCTTTATTGGGTGATGAATGAATTGCATCTAAAGTACAAACCGCTTTTGGCATATCTCCAGCTGTTTTGTTGGATCGTCGCTTACGTAGGTATTTTTATTTCTTATCTTAAAGGGCAATTTGGTGGCAGAGAATATTGGGAGTTTCCGCCTGTCTGGTCACTGCCGATTTTTATTGCTTGGTGTATTATGGTATATCAATATTTTTCTACACTACAACATACAGACAAGTCTCCAGTTTATATTTGGATGTTTGGGACAGGATTAACTTTTTTCGTATTTGTTTTCTTGGAAAACTACCTCTGGGCATTTGATGTTTTTCGAGCAGATTTTGTGAAGGATACAACTTTACAATGGAAAGTGAATGGATCGCTTGTTGGTTGCTGGAATCAGATGATTTATGGGGCTTCTTTTTTTCTTATGGAAAAAATAAGTGGAAATAAAAGTATTGCTCGATCTAAAATGTCTTATTTTATGTATTTCCTTGGCTTGTTTAACCTGATGTTTAATTGGAGCCATCACATATATACCTTACCAACTGAAAAATATATTAGGTATGTTGGATATTTGGTAAGTATGACAGAATGGGTGATTTTCTTGAGGATTATATGGACTTTCAGATCAACTATTGAATCAGTAAGGAAACATCGTAATTTGATAAGTTACAGGTTTCTAATTGCTGCAGATGTTTGGGTTTTTCTGAATCTTTTCATGGCTTTGCTGATGTCGGTTCCTGCCATCAACCTTTATACTCATGGTACCCATATTACTGTTGCTCATGCTATGGGCACTACAATTGGGATCAATTCTATGATTTTATTAGGAGTAATGGCCTTTGCATTAAATTGTAATGAATTTTCACTAAAACAGACACGACTCATTTCTTACTCTTTCTGGTTATTGCAGTTTTCATTGCTCTTTTTTTGGTTTAGTCTCATTTATGCTGGAATTGTTAAAACTATGCTTCAGGTCAGGCTTCCTCAAGTACCACATAGATATATAATGAAACAAAGTGTAGCAATCTTTAAAGTCTTTAATTATAGTGGGTCTATTATGTTGATAGGATTTACAGTTGTTTTGTTTGTTTTTATAAAAAGGATGTCTGTCTCAGAGCCGAAATCCTCTTGAATCACAACTAATGACCTTTAGGATTAGTTTTTTAAAAGAACGATATGAAAAGCGATATATGGATGCTATTATTTCAAAATCTCGGCGATCTTTTTCTTCACTTCTGAAACGTTTATTCGTTGAATGCATGGATTTTCCTTGTACTTGCAATGCACCATATCGCATGGGTTACATTCCAGCACATGATGAATATACTTCGCATTCGACTGGTGCGGATAGAAAACAGGATCTCCCGGACCAAATAAAGCCAGGGATGGTGTACCCATCGCAGCAGCAATATGGAAGGGGCCGCTGTCGTTGCCGATAAAGATAGTTGCCTTTTCGCACATAGCCGCAAACGTTAGTAAACTGACTTCTCCTGCCGCCAGATGAATCGGAAAAGGTAAGAGCGGCTGAAGTACTGTCAGGTCGTCTGCATCCTGTTTGTCGCCAATTACAATGATTTCGGTCTGATGTTCAGTATGCAGCCACGACATCACCTCTGCTACCCGTTCAAGCGGCCATTTTTTCAGGATACGACGAGCGCCGGTATGAAATAGCGCAAACTTTTTAATACTTCGCTTTTCCAGAAAATCTACTGCCTGATGTCTTTCTTTTTCACTGAGGTATAGCCTGGGGTCGTTTAGCTTATTTTGGCTATCCATCACTGGTTCAATCACCTGCCAGTTGGTTTCGATTTCCCGCGGATGACGGGGTAGTTTCCGGTTTTTATTTCGGACGGAACCCCGGTCGAGGCGGAACTTCGGTCGGTTTTTCAATGCAAAAAGGGTACTTGAAGCACTTCCGCGGAGATCAATTACCAGGTCATATTTGCCCGCCAGCGTTAAATAATCATCAGTAACATGGTCAATATCCGGGCAATATTGCAGCATATGGACTCCAAATCCATGGCAAACTACGGTAATCTCGGCATCCGGAAACTGCTTCCGAATCATGGCAAAAACGGGGGTGGCATTCATTAAATCCCCGATTTCATCTTCTTTGAAGATTACTATTCTTTTGAAAGACAGCGTTTTAGGATCCTTTCCCCGATTTATCAACCGGGAAAGGAGAATCGATGACAGGAAGATCCCCCTGTCGGACCATTGACGCCAGGCCATCGACTTTTCCACGGGCGCAATGTTAATGAATCCTGAGGAGCTATTGTTTGTCCGCTTGTAATTACAGGTATTTTTCCTATATTTGCATCGTGATGTGAGAGGGGACCCAAGTCCCCTCTTTATATTTCAAATGGTTGAAAAAGAGAATATAAGAGAACTGGTAGAGGCCTTTTTACAGGGAACGGAGTGTTTCCTTGTGGAGGTCAAATTGTCGCCAAATAAGCTGGCTGTTGCAATTGATAAACCAACCGGAGTTACGCTTGACGAGTGCACCGCTCTCACACGACACCTGTTGAATCATTTGGAAGAGACCGGGTTTCTGGAGAAGCATGAGGTAGAAGTCGGGAGTCCGGGAATGGAAGAACCGCTCAGGGTGCCTCAACAATATCAACGCCGGCTGGGGAAAGAACTTCGGGTAATGGGTATTGACGGAAAAGAATGGAAAGGTATCTTGCAACAAATCTTTCCGGAAGGAATAGAACTCAAGGTGACCACCAGTCGCAAAGAGAATAAAAAGAAAATAATCACTGAATCGCTGGAGACAATTCCGTTCAGCAATATCAGGGAAGCAAAACTGATAATAAACTATAAATTCAAATAGTCCAATGGACCATCAGGTATTGATTGAATCCTTCTCGGAGTTCAAAGAAGTAAAAAATATCGACAAGGCTACGATGATGAGTATCCTTGAAGATGTGATTAAGTCGACGCTGCGTAAAAGATTCGGTACAGCAGATAATTTCGATGTGATCATCAACCTCGACAAGGGTGACCTTGAAATTTACCGTAACCGTATGATTGTGGAAGACGGTATGGTGGAAGATGAAGCAACGCAAATTGCCTATTCCGACGCGATCAGAATCGAACCGGATTTTGAAGTGGGTGAAGAGTTGACAGAGACAGTCCGCCTGGGTGACTTCGGTCGTCGTGCGGTATTGGCACTTCGTCAGAACCTCGTTTCACGCATCACGGAACTGGAGAAGGATAGCATCTATCGCAAATACAAGGACCGTGTGGGTGAACTCATGACGGGAGAAGTATATCAGATCTGGAAGAAAGAGATTCTGGTACTGGACGACGAAGGCAATGAACTCGTTTTACCAAAAGGTGAAACAATTCCTGCTGATTTTTTCAAGAAAGGAGATGCTGTTCGTGCAGTAGTATTACGCGTGGAAATGATCAATGCCAGTCCGAAAATTATTCTGAGCCGTACTTCGCCGGTATTCCTCGAGCGTTTGTTTGAGCAGGAAGTTCCGGAGGTATTTGATGGGTTGATTACGATTAAAAATATTGTTCGTGAGCCGGGTGAGCGTGCGAAAGTGGCAGTAGAAAGTTATGATGACCGTATCGATCCGGTTGGTGCATGCGTTGGGATGAAAGGTTCACGTATTCATGGAATCGTTCGCGAATTGCGCAATGAAAACATCGACGTGATCAATTTCACCAATAATATCCAGTTGTATATTACCCGTGCATTGAGTCCGGCGAAAATTACTTCGATCAAACTTGATGATGAAACGCACCGTGCTGCCGTGTACATGAAGCCTGATCAGGTTTCGTTGGCGATTGGTAAGGGCGGACATAACATCAAACTTGCCGGACGTTTAACCGGTTATGAAATTGATGTATACCGTGATTCTGAAGACGAAGATGAAGATGTGGATCTCGATGAATTCTCTGATGAAATCGATAGTTGGATCATTGAAGAGCTGAAGTCTATCGGTTGTGATACGGCGAAATCTATTCTTGCGCTTACAGTGGAAGATCTGGTGAAGCGTACCGATCTGGAAGAAGAAACAATTCGTGAAGTGGTGAAGATCCTTCGCTCAGAGTTTGAATAAGTATCTGTGTTGTCCTCAAATGAAGTTTGCATCATGAAATAGCAAACACCGAGTAAAAAAATAAATTAGTGCCCCTTAAAGGGAAGAAAGATAAAACTGTAGATGTCCGAAGAAAAAACATTACGCCTCATCAAGGTTGCCAAAGAGTTTAACGTAGGTATCCAGCATGTGGTAGAATATCTCGAGTCGAAAGGTGTGAAGGTTGATAGCAGCCCGAACGCAAAACTTTCGATGGAGGTGTATACCCTTTTGCAGGAAAAATATCAGCCCGATAAACTGGCGAAACTAGAAGCGCATGAGGTTACCCGTGAGAAGCTGAAACGCGATACCGTAACGATCGAGTCGAAATCGACTACGTCGGATGCACGCGAGCAGGAAGTTGAACCGGACAATGATGAGAATCTTAAAAAGAGTCTTGAGGAGATAAAACTCTCCGGATCTTCTACAAAGAAGGCTACTCCGAAAGCTAAAAAATCAGAGGACACTCCTGCAGAGCCCGAAGTTATTAAGGCGAAGGCGGATGTGGAGTCACCAAAGATTCTGGGTAAGATCGACCTGGAGGCTGGCGCGAAGAAAAAAACTGCGAAGAAAAAAGAAGAGGATGATGCTAAAGCGGCAGAAGCGGCTCAGGCAGAAGCGGCTGAAGTGAAGAAAAAAGCTGCAAAGAAAGCGGCGGATGATGAAGCGGCAATTGCTGCAGAGAAAGTAAAGCAGGAAGCAAAGAAGGAGAAAGAGAAGCCTGTTAAGGTGGAAGTGAAGGAGAAGGCCAAAGAAAAAGAAAAACCTGCGGAGGCACCAGCTGCTAAACCTGTTGTTGCTGAAGCGAAGAAGGAACCTGAAGTAACTGCAAAGGCTACAACTGAGAAACCAGTTGCTGAAGAGAAACCCGCAGCTCCTGCAGCTCCGGAAACTCCCGCAGCTCCTGCAGGACCGGAACATATCGGTATTCGGGTAGATAAATTGAGTGGACCAAATATTCTTGGTAAAATTGAACTTCCTGTTGATCCACCCAAAAAGAAACCGGTGGCTTCAAGTTCCGATTTTGAAGGAGATAAGAAGAAAAGAAAACGCAAAGAGAAAAATGGTCCTCAGGGACAGGGTCAAGGTGGCCAACGTCCTGCCGGGCAACCTGGTCAACCTGGTCAGCGTCCGCAAGGGCAAGGACAAGGAGGTGGCCAACGTTTTGGTCCGGGTGGACAACGTCCGGGAGGTCCGGGAGGTCCAGGCGGTCAGCGTCGCGACAATCGCCCAGGCCAACGTGGTAAGGGTGTTCCACTAGTTATTACTCCAAAGGCGGAGCCTACCGATAAAGAAATTCAAGATCAGATTAAAGCAACACTGGCTCGTTTGAGTGGTGGTGGTAAATCGAAGTCTGCAAAATTACGTCGTGAAAAACGTGATTTACATGCGCAGCGTGAAGAAGCCCGTGCAGAACAACAGTCAGAAAAAGCAATTCAGGTGACGGAATTCGTTTCAGCAAATGAGTTGGCGAAGATGATGGATGTTCAGGTGAATCAGGTAATCAGTACCTGTATGAGCCTCGGATTATTCGTATCGATTAACCAGCGTCTGGATGCAGAAACGATTACTGTAGTGGCTGAAGAGTTCGGGTTTAAAGTAGAATTCGTTTCAGCGGATGTGCAGGATTCAATATCTGATGAAACTGATGCTCCGGAAGATTTATTACCACGTGCGCCGATTGTAACCGTTATGGGTCACGTCGATCACGGTAAGACTTCCTTGCTGGATTATGTACGTAAAGCAAATGTAATAGCCGGTGAGGCGGGTGGTATCACTCAGCACATTGGTGCATACGAAGTAAAACTGGAAGATGGTCGTAAGATTACCTTCCTCGATACACCGGGTCACGAAGCATTTACTGCGATGCGTGCACGTGGTGCGAAAGTAACCGACGTAGCGATTATCGTTATTGCTGCAGATGATAGTGTGATGCCTCAAACGAAAGAGGCGATTAATCACGCACAGGCTGCCGGAGTACCGATCGTTTTTGCTATCAATAAAGTGGATAAGCCGGATGCGAATCCTGAACGAATCAAGGAGCAACTTGCGGCAATGAATTACCTCGTCGAAGATTGGGGTGGTAAATATCAGAGTCAGGAAATCTCTGCGAAAAAGGGAATGAATATCGATAAGTTACTCGATAAAGTATTGCTGGAAGCAGAACTGCTCGATTTGAAAGCGAATCCCGGACGCCTCGCAAAAGGTACTGTCATTGAATCTTCACTCGATAAAGGACGTGGTTATGTAACTACAATTCTGGTACAAACCGGAACCCTTAAAATGGGTGATGTAGTGTTGGCAGGTTGTCATAGTGGTCGCGTAAAAGCAATGTTCAATGAGCGTGGCAACAGAATTAAAGAAGCAGGCCCATCAACTCCTACAATGATTCTTGGTATGTCCGGCGCAGTGCAGGCGGGCGATCAGTTCAATGTGATGGAAGATGAGCGTGAAGCAAGAGAGATCGCTAATAAGCGTTTGCAATTGCAGCGTGAACAGGGAATTCGTACACATAAACATATTACCCTCGATGAAATCGGTCGTCGATTGGCAATAGGAAACTTCAAGGAACTTAATATCATCGTAAAAGGTGACGTGGATGGTTCTGTAGAAGCACTTGCCGATTCGTTACTGAAGTTGTCAACGCAGGAAATTCAGGTAAATGTTATTTTGAAAGGAGTTGGTCAGATTTCTGATTCTGATATCATGCTGGCTTCTGCTTCAAATGCAATCATCGTCGGCTTCCAGGTTCGCCCAAGCAGCAATGCACGTAAACTGGCTGAACAAGAAGAAATCGATATCCGACTCTATTCTATTATTTACGACGCTATCAACGAAGTGAAGGCGGCAATGGAAGGAATGTTGGCTCCTGAGTTTGAAGAGAAAATTGTTTGTAACGTTGAAGTACGTGAAACATTCAAAATTCCGAAAGTTGGTACAGTTGCCGGTTGTATGGTGACAGATGGTAAGATTAACCGTAATACCAAAATACGAATTATCAGAGATGGTATCGTAATGCACTCCGGTGAACTCTCTTCATTGAAACGTTTTAAAGACGATGCAAAAGATGTTCAGGCAGGAATGGAATGCGGATTGAGTGTACATAATTTCAACGATATCAAAGTAGGCGATATTATTGAAGGGTACGAAAACGTTGCGATAAAACGTACGTTAGCGTAATACGGCGGCATACTGCTGCTTACGGCGGCATACTGCTGCTTACGGCGGCATACGGCGGCATACTGCTAGATACGGCTACATACGGCTAAGTACGGCTGCATACGGCTAGATACGGCGGCATACGGCTAGATACGGCTACATACGGCTACATACGGTTTTGAATAGCTGAATACGGCTTCATAGGGTGTTTAGTGTTTTGATGAGAATTGCTACTAAGGTATGCAAGCATCATTTTATTGAAGACTATCAACGTAATTTACTAAAGAAAACAAATTTTTGTTGCCAGTAGTCAGTAAATAACTGTGAACATCAGTATATCTGTAGAAATCGGTATATCGGTATATCCGTATGAATCTGTAGCCATCCGTCTATCCGTCTATCAGTCTATCAGTCTATTAGTCTATCCGTTTATCCGTATTTCAGTCTATCCGTTTATCTGTATGAATCCGTAAAAGCCGTATACAGCCGTATAAAACCGTATAAAGCCGTATCAAACCGTATAAAGCCGCATAAAGCCGCATACAGCCCAAATCCTACCTCACTCCCAAATACGCTGCAATCAAGATTAGAATAACACCCGCTGCACTATATGCCATTTTCTGATTCCTAAGCTTTGAAACATAATTAGTAAGTGCTACCTGTATGAATGTGATTTCATTTAATGTTTTGTCTGCTTCTTCGTCACTTAGATAGCCTAGTTTTTTAGCAAGTAGGATTTGTGTTTCAAGCTCAAATGACGAGCCAATGGCGATGTCCATGAAGTGTGCCTGATCTGGAATCGTGCGTCTTCCACAGCCTTCAGAAATATTGGAAGGAATAGAAACAGATGATTTCCGGATTTGATTGGTGAGTGCAAACCTCTCTTCTTTCGGAAAGGGCTTGGTTTGGTTGTAGATGTCAATGGTTAAGTCCATTGCTTTGCTCCAAATGTGGAGTTTCTTAAAGTTTCTCATTTGATTAAATTTTTTCCAAAGCTATTTCACGGACCTCCTTTAGTCGTATAATAAATATTTGTATTCGTTTGTAAATACTTATTAGTCGAAATCTCATGAATTTCAGGGGAAAAGATTTTGTGCCAGATACAGATTGACCTGATTTCAGGAGGAGAAAATTTACTGAACCCGGGAGGAAGATAATTTAGAGGGGACCCGTTGTCGCTCGATTGAATCATGGTATATTTCATTCCGCGATGTCTGCTTTTGATAAAAAATAGTATTTTCATCCCCATAACCTGATATTATGGAACGTTTCACCGGCCTGCTGGGCTTGATCTTGATTCTCGGACTGGCATATCTTGCCAGCAATAACCGCAAGGCTATAAATATGCGGTTGGTGATTAGCGGATTATTGCTTCAGTTGTTTATAGCTGTCTTGGTTTTGAAAATACCGCCGGTTACTGCGTTCTTTCAGACAATCGGGCATGGTATGGAGAAAATCGAAATGTTTGCGCGTCAAGGTGCTTCTTTCGTTTATGGAGGCCTTGCTGCTATGCAATTTGATGGTACTGTTGCAAATTATACGGCAGGTGGTTTTGTGTTTGCGTTTAATATAACGGCTACTATTATTCTGGTTTGCGTGCTTGTGGCTATCCTGTATCATTTCGGGATTATGCAGAAAATAATTTCAGTGATAGCGAAAGCGATGAATTTTATTATGCGGGTGAGTGGTGCTGAGGCACTGAGTAATGTTGCGAGTGCTTTCGTTGGACAAGTAGAAGCGCAGGTGATGATTCGTCCTTATCTCGCCGGTATGACCAATAGTGAGTTGCTGGCCAGTATGAGCGGAAGTCTTGCCTGTATTGCCGGCGGAATTCTAGTGGTGTATGTAAACATGGGTGCCGCTGCCGGTTTTGATCTCGCACCTAAACTGATTGCGGCTTCATTAATGGCTGCTCCCGGTGCATTGGTGATTTCAAAAATTGTATTTCCCGAGACAGAAGAAAGTCAAACTATGGGCAATGTGAAATTGGAAGTGAAAAGTCCTTACATTAATGTTGTGGATGCAATTTCTCATGGTGCCGGTGATGGTTTTAAAATTGCGATGAATGTAATTGCGATGCTGATTGGATTTATCGCGTTGATCGCAATGATTGATTGGACGCTTGTGAAAGTTGCGCACATCTTTAATCCTGATTTTGATCTTACGTTGAACTGGATATTCGGTAAGGTGTTCTATCCAATGGCGTGGGCAATGGGCGTGCCGGGCGAAGACGTGAATAGTGTGGCGACGTTACTCGGACAAAAACTTTCGATCAACGAATTTGTAGCGTTTCAACATCTGGCTGATAAGTCTGTGCCTGTTGTCACGGAGAAAGGACTGTTAATCGTATCAATTGCTATTTGCGGGTTTGCAAATTTCAGCAGTGTTGGTATGCAAATCGGTGGTATTGGTGAGTTGGCTCCTGGTCGTCGTGCGGATCTTGCACGACTGGGTCTGAAGGCCCTCTTTTGTGGTACACTTGCTTCCTATCTCTCTGCTACAATTGCCGGTATTATTATTTAATAGTTAGCGGAGCACACTGAATTTTTCGCAGTAGATCAGCGTTTCCTGTTGGTACAGTTCAATGAGGTAGCAACCGTTTTGCAAGGATGAAACGTCAATACTATTGGTGGGTGTCAATGAGCGTTGTTGAATTGTTCTGCCTTCACAGGAGCGGATTTTATAGTGTTCATTGCCTTTGAAGGAGCCGGTAATCGAAATCTGACTGCTTGAGGGGTTTGGGTAAAGCTGAAACGTAGAAGCACTGTTTTCATTGAGCCCCACATTGGTAATGAATACCTGAGGAGATAGTGCACTGTTACATCCATCGTTGTTTATTGCGAGCTGGTAAATTCCGTTTGCCGTGGCGAGTAAGTTTATTGATGTATCGTTCGGTAAGGCGTTGCCGTTATAATACCATGTGTAGTTGTTTGCGGTTATGCTGGAGGTTAGTAAGAGTCCGCTTACAATTATTGTCGGTGTTAAGGGTATCTGGTTGATTTGATAGTGAAGTGTATCGGATGGAGCACTTGTATTGCAGGCAGATGCTGCATAACAAATAATGGACACCGGTCCGCTGTAGCTATCGTTGATGTTTATAGTCGCCAGATTGGTGGTGCCTGTTACTGTTCCTGCTTGTTGCGGGATAATCTGCCATCCATAGGATAAAGCACCAACTACCGGATCAACAGAGATACTGAAGAGCGGATAGTCTGCACAAATGGTGTCGGGTGCTGTTCCGCTTAGATTTTGTGGTGAACTTAAGAGGGTGGAGGAGTCGGTTCGCATGGCAATGAATGCATCGGCATATCCTCCAGTGATCGTATCGGTATTCGACTTTAAACTATCCGTGAATGAACCGGTGATATAAAGTTTACCGCAGCTGCCATCGCTTAGCATTCCTGATTCGTAGGTGGAGTTATGTTGTGTTTGTAATGTTTCAGTGTTGAGAATTGTCCCGCTTCCGTTTACCAATGATATTTTTAATCCGTAGGCATACACCATGTTGAGGACGAAATACTGATTGGGTCCCTGTTGATCTATGTCGTAGATGACATCATCATAATAGGAAGTCGCACCGGCAGTGGTGGTGAATATCTGCGACCATTGTGGAAGCAGTGTAGTATCGGTGCAGAATAGAAATCCTTCGTTACCACCATTGGTATTGTAGCTTACACCATTCAGGACGGTACTGAAATAATAACTGCCGCCAATCAATACTTTGTTTCCGTCGAGTAAGATGGTTCTTGGAATATCATAGTTCGTTCCGCCTTCCCTGAGAGCATACTGTAATGTTCCTGTACTATCGTAGCGAACGATGAACATGTCGTAGAATCCAAATCCTCCCACCGCTGTTAGCTGAATACTGCCGATAAAAATACTTGCATTGCCCAGACCACTGAGATTGCCAAATGCACCGGTACAGTAGATGTTACCATTCGCGTCGGTTGTAACAGCACTCAGGAAATCTTCCCCAACACCATAGCCGAATCTTCCCCATGACGAAGTGCCGCTGAGATCTAATTTCAACAGATAGGTGTCGTATCCACCGGAGCTGGAGGCTAAAATTCCATTACCACCATCAAAAATTCCCTGGAACGCACCGGCAACAAAGACCGCATCCTGTGTAATGTGCAGATCGCTAAGTTGTACTTCGCTGGTGTTGGATGAACCATAAGAACGCGCCCATAGAAAATTACCCAGAGTGTCCATAGCTGAAACAAAACATTCGCTTGTGCCCGGACTATTATTCTGTAGCGTCGATATCTGAAGATTTAAAGAGGCTGATTTGTAAGTACCACCAAGATACAATACTCCATCACGGTACTCGAGCTCTGTAATTGATTCCACATCGCTTCCGCCTACAACTTTTATCCACCTGGGTCCGCCTGTCTCATCTATCGAAAGTATAAATCCATCATAACTTCCCTGGCTGATGTATTGCTGATTATTAAACGATAATGTGTCTGAAAAAAATCCCGTGATATAGAGATTCCCCGCCTCGTCACGGGCTATGGCATTGGAACTGGTTACTCCACTGTCGATGAATTTTTGTAGTTCCCATTGTTGGCTCCGGCTTTCATAAAGGAACCCAAGGCTCAATAACAGTGTCAGAAAGGTGATTTTCATACAGGAATTGATGGTGATTTTCTGCTAATTTAAATACCAAATCCGGAATTTGATGCTTTTTTGGACTAAAAACAGCTGAATTCCGGATGAATCTTCACGCATTTAGACAAATCCCCTGTTTTAATCGACCAACACGAACCGGTCGGAGGGCTTTAATTCCTTACTTTGCGTTTCCTTAAAATAAATAGATTACTATGAAGAAAAAATTGCTTGGACTGCTGATCATTCTCGGACTGGGATTTGGTAAGCAGGTTCGCGCCGATGAAGGCATGTGGCCTTTGTTTCTGATTCAGCAGCTGCAGGATTCTATGCAGGCGCGTGGTTTACAATTAACGGCTGAAGATATTTACAGTATCAACAAAGCCTGTATCAAAGATGCAGTTGTACGATTGATGAGTAAACAAAACCGGATGTTTTGTACAGGAGAGATAATCTCCCAACAAGGTTTGTTCCTGACCAATCACCATTGCGGATACGGAGCGATTCAGGAATTAAGTACTCCTGAAGATAATATTCTCTCTAATGGTTTCTGGGCGAAAAATCAGGGTGAAGAACGTCCAGCCAATTTCAACATCGGCTTACTTTCTAAAGTTGAAGATGTAACGGCGATGATCCTGATAGATTCTATCAATAATATCACTGATGAGGCTGCTCGTACTAAAGCGATCAGTGCGGCGATGAAAGCTGCTACTGCTAAGCTGAAAGAAAGTATGGGTGATGAGAAAGATTTCTACGTGGTGGAGATCGTTCCTTTCTGGGCTGGAAATAAATACCTGGCGATGTACTATCAGGTGTTTCAGGATATTCGTCTGGTAGGTACGCCTCCTGAAAATATCGGTAAGTTCGGTGGAGAAACTGATAACTGGATGTGGCCACGCCATACCTGTGATATCAGCATCTTCCGTATTTATGCTGATGCTTCCAATAAACCTGCGAAATTCAGTAAGGAGAATAAGCCATATGCACCGAAGTATTTCTTCCCGATCAATATTCAGGGTCCTCAGGAAAACAGCTACGCAATGATTCTCGGTTATCCTGGTCGTACACAGCGTTACACTTATAGCGAAGGAATTAAATTCTACTCTGAAACTGAGCGTCCGAAGCGTGTGAAAGTACGTCGTGATATCCTCGATATTTATGAAGAGTATATGCATGCTGATCCAAAGATTAAATTAATGTATGCTGATAAATTCGCCGGTTTGAGTAACTACTGGAAGAAGTTTATGGGTGAAGCTGATGCGTTGACTAAGTTGAGTATCTATGAGCGTCGTAAAGACGAAGAGAATAAATTCTCTGCATGGGTGAAAGCTAACAACAATGCTAAATATGGTGAGGTGATCGGATTGTATGATCAGGCTTATACGAATGTGAAAAAGTACGGTTTATATAGCGTGTATCTGCAGGATGGTGTAAGCAACTCACAGCCGATGACTTTTGCAATGAGCATGGGTCCACTGGAAGCATTGCTGAAGGATAAAACCAAAGCAGCAGATGCTAAAGCAAAAGGTCAGGAAATGGCGAAGGATCTCGATACAGATTTCAAAGAGTTCTATGAGCCAATCGAGAAGAAAGTACTTGCTTCGGTGTTGAAGCACCTGGTGGAAGATCTCGATCATACGTATCTTCCTGCTGATCTGTTGACCATGTCTGCGAAATTCAAAGGTGATTACACCGCCTTCGCTGAAGACCTGTGGAAAAAATCAGTATTCGTGAATAAAGAGAAACTGGCTAAGTTCCTGAATGCTCCTTCACTGAAGACACTTGAAAAAGATCCTATCTACAAAATCACGAACGGTTATATGACGATTCTTACAGAGAAACTTCAGCCGGAAGTGATGAAAATTAATACACAGTTGAGTAAGGCAAATCGTTTGTTCCAGGCTGGTGTGATGGAGATGAGTCCTAAGCGTTTATTCACTCCTGATGCGAATGGTACAATGCGTATGACTTATGGTCGCGTGTTGCCCTACAAAGGAAAGGATGCTGTGTTCTTCAAAGAATTCACTACTTCTCGTGGTGTTCTGGAGAAATTTACTCCTGGTGATATTGAGTTTGATGCTCCGGCTCGTTTGATTGATATGATGAAACGTAAAGATTTCGGTCAGTATGCAGATAAGGATGGTGAATTACATACTTGCTTCCTTACTGATAACGATATCACAGGTGGTAACTCAGGAAGTCCTGTTATCAATGGAAAAGGTGAATTGATTGGTACCGCATTCGATGGTAACTGGGAGGCAATTGCCAGTGACTTTGCTTTCGAACCACAGTTCCAGCGTACCATTTGCGTTGACGTTCGTTATACCTTGTTTATCCTTGATAAATTTGGTGGTGCCGGACACCTGTTGAATGAAATGAAAATCGTTCGCTAGTAGATACACTATATTCGAAAAGCCATCTCTCAGCCGGGAGATGGCTTTTTTTTGGCTAATTTTTCGGTGAAAGTTTTACTATCAACAAAAATAGCTTCATTATCAGGACCTTAGAATCTGTCTCGTTAAAACAATTAACTGGCTGATCTGTTGTAAATTTGACCTATCCTATGTCTCACCTAAACCTAAAGCCCGGCGCATCCAATCTGCGTTATGATTTGCCGGCAGCACTCGTTGTCTTCCTTGTAGCTCTGCCCTTATGTCTGGGTGTTGCCGTTGCATCCGGCGTTCCCGCTTTCTCCGGTATTATTGCCGGTGCAGTCGGAGGTATAGTCATCGGCTTATTGAGCGGTTCTCCATTAAGCGTAAGTGGCCCTGCGGCAGGGTTAACAGTAATCGTATTATCGGCAGTTAATTCTTTGCCTTCGTTTGAAGCGTTTTTACTTGCTGTATTTATTTCTGGTGTCATTCAGCTGTTGTTGGGTATTATAAGAGCTGGAGTAATTGGTGATTTTATTCCTTCTGCAGTGATTCGTGGTATGTTGGCTGCCATAGGACTCATTCTGATTCTTAAGCAGATTCCGCACGCTGTTGGTTATGATAAGGATTACGAAGGCGACTTCAGTTTTTCTCAATCAGATGGCAGAAATACAATTTCAGAGATCACCAATCTGTTTAATGAAGCACTTTCAACAGGCGCAATTCTGATTGCTGTGGTTTCGTTGGCGATCCTGAACCTCTGGGAAAACAAGAAAATAAAAAATCATCCGGTGTTACAATATGTTCCAGGCCCACTGCTGGTAGTGGTGTTCGGAATTGTGGCAAATGTGATTTTCAATGCTTCGTTTCCTGATTTGGCCATCGCAGCCGAGCATCTGGTAAATATTCCTGTGGCTGGTAGTACGGAGGCGTTTTTATTACAATTTACGATGCCCGATTTTAATCATATCGCTAATCCTGAAGTATGGATTACTGCGTTTACTCTGGCGATTGTTGCGAGTGTGGAAACATTGCTGAGTATTGAAGCAGTTGATAAAATTGATCCATTTAAACGCATTTCACCTACCAATCGTGAGTTGCTTGCACAGGGTGCCGGAAATATGGTGAGTGGACTTATCGGAGGCATGCCGGTAACTTCAGTTATTGTTCGTAGCTCCGCTAACGTTAGTTCAGGTGGGCGTACCAGAGTCTCTACAATTATTCATGGATTATTGTTGCTTTTATCTGTGGCTTTGATGCCGCGTTTACTGAATATGATTCCGTTGAGCGCTTTGGCCGCTGTTTTAATCGCTGTTGGATATAAATTGACGAAGCCTGAAATATTTATGCGTAAATGGAAGAAAGGTTACGCTCATTTCTTCCCGTTCGTTATTACTATCATTGCCATCCTGCTTACCGATTTATTGGTAGGGGTGGTGATTGGTTTGGTGGCAGGCTCTGCTTTTATCCTGTTTAGTAACTTTAAATCTTCAATCACATATATCGTAGATGGTCGGAATCATTTGATTCGGTTTAAAAAGAATTTATCGTTTATACATAAACTGGAACTTCGTAAACTCCTTCGCGAAATCCCGGATGATGTTACAGTGTTATTCGATCTTTCGAAAATTGACTTCGTAGATTATGATAATGCAGAGATTCTGAATGACTTTATTGATAATGCTGCCTTGAGAGGTGTTTATGTAATTATTAAACGAAATGAAACTCATGCCGCCGACATTATCAAAGAACCGCATGCCACAGCATCCTGATTTGTAGGAGTGCATTAAATACCACAAATTTAAAACGTACTAAAAATGAAAATTTACGAAAGATTATTGCTCGAAAATAAAGCCTGGGCAAAGGAAATGATGGAGGAAGATCCTCAGTTTTTTGAGCGGCTGGTGAATGTTCAATCGCCGGAGTTTTTATGGATCGGTTGTTCTGATAGTCGTGTCCCTCCAAATGAAATTACTCAAACTCGTCCGGGTGAAATATTCATTCACCGTAATATCGTAAACATGGTGGTGCATACGGATCTGAATATGTTAAGTGTGCTTCAATATGCTGTAGAGGTTTTGAAGGTGAAACATATTATTGTTTGTGGTCATTACGGTTGCGGTGGGGTGAAGGCTGCTATGTCCAGACAAAGCCTGGGTATTATCAATAAATGGCTGCGGAATATTAAGGACGTATATCGTTATCATCAGGAAGAGGTAGAAGCTTGTGTTTCAGAGGATGATAAGGTAAACAAACTGATCGAACTGAATGTGCGTGAACAGGTATATAACCTCGCAAAAACTTCTATTGTTCAGAAATCATGGAAAAAATTTAATGCGCCTCATATTCATGGTTGGGTATATGATCTGCATGACGGACTGCTTCGACCTCAGATTGACCTTAGCCCCGGAGATCATCTTGATCATCCGATTTTTGAATACGATAATCTGGATGATTAATCTATAATCTTGAAAAGAGAAAGCCCCGATACATTTGGTTTGTATCGGGGCTTTCTCTTTTAATTTGATAGCTTTATTTGATTACGTTGAATCGTTTTACAGCTACTTTATCATTCGTGATCAACTGTAGGAAATACATACCTGCATCAAGTGATTGTATGTTTACCTGAACACGGTTTCCATAGTTCATTGGATTTTCAGCCATGACCAACTTTCCGCTCATATCAGTTATCTGAATTGCGTCGATCGACATCGTTTCTGAAAGTTCAACAGTTAGTTGTTCAATTGCCGGATTCGGATACACCTGTGAAATAAGCGAATTGTCATTTTCATTTATTCCGGTGGTGATAGGGAAGGCAATTACTGTTCCATCTCCTAATGCTGCATACAATCCGAAGTCAGCTCCGTTCTGGTTAGCTGCTGGGTTGAGGAAGCCGGATGCAAACACTGTTGCTGTTCCGCCAGTGAGTCCGCTCAGATTGGCAGTGTATGCTGCTACAACTGTGCTGTTATTGTTACCTGGAGTGATTTGCAATGTATAAGCTGCCGGACTTACACTCAGGTATGGAGTGATGTCGGTATAAGCTGCGTTGTCAACAATTACTCCTACTCCTGCTGCAACAACATCAACCGTTGGCGCATCTGTAGAACCATGCACTACGCGGAATTCTACGTTGGCAGTATTCGCTGCTGCTTCACGCATTTCATCCTGCAGTAAGAGGGTGAAGCCGGTTGGACGTCCATCAGGATTTACAGCAAATGATGCAGGTGTTAAAACCCCACTCGCAATTGCTGTATATGTTCCTCCGTTTGCGAAAGTAACATTGTAGCTTACCAGTGTGTCGTTATAGCTGGTAGAATTTTTAGGAGCAATTCCAATGTTTACCGGAGCATCTCCAATGATGTCAATATAAGGAGTTGCTGTACGGAAGGCGAAATTGTCAAGCGCAATGTTGCCTCCGATGTAAACGTCAACACTGTCAGCAATCGGATCAGCGCAGTTGTGAATTACCTGTAATCTTGCTACACTGGTTTGTGGTAACTGGAGTACAGTTCCATCTGGTGCTGCTGCAAACAATCCGAAGGCTTCTCCATTTTGATTCGCTGCCGGATTAAGGAATCCAGAGGCAAATACAACGAGAGCAGCGTCTGCAACCGGAGTAAGTGCAGCCTGATAACTTGCTACGATAGTATTGGTGCCTGCTGCTTTAACATCTAAGAGATAAGAGTTGGCAGGTACACTGATGTAACCGGTGAAGTCGGTGTATGCTGCATTGTTTACAAGTGTCGCTACACCACGTGCAACTACATCTACAGCAGGTGCATCAGTAGCTCCATGCAATACTCTGAAATCCACATTTCCGGATACTTCTGCTGATTCACTCATTCCGGATGAAAGTATCAATTGGAAGGCTGTAGATACAGCATTTGGGTTCGTAGCGAAGTTGGCTGGAGTTAGTACTCCGTTTGCAATCGCTACATATGATTCTCCATTCGCTAATGTAACAGGGATATTCACCAGAGTATCGTTGATAGATGAAGAGGTGGACGGTGCAATACCAATGTTTAATACTGTATTGGATGGTACATCCAGGTATGGAGTTGCTTTACGGAATTCAAAATCGTTAATAGACAATGCGCCGTTGATGTAGATGTCAACACTGGCAGCAGCAGGATCCGCAGCATTGTGAATGACCTGTAAGCGTGAATTGCTGGTGTCGTTTAATGCCAGTACAGTACCGTCAGGAAGTGCAGCAAATAATCCAAAGGCTTCTCCATTCTGGTTGGCTGAAGGGGTGAGGAACCCGGATGCAAATACAACCGCAGCACCGCCAGCAAGTCCTGATAATGGTGCATAATAGGTGGAAAGAATTGGTGTACCTGCTGATGGTGTAATGTCAATGAGATAGTCGGAAGGAGGTACACTGAGATATCCGGCAAGATCCGTGTATGCTGCGCTGTCAACAAGCTGTGCTACTCCACGAGCATATACATCTACTGCAGGTGCATCGGTAGCGCCATGTAAGATGGCCAGATCTACATCGCCTGCATTTTGTGCAGCTTCCTGCATACCGTTAAACAACAGTAATTGAAATGCTGTGCTGATTCCTTCCGGATTGGCAGCAAATGATCCTGGTGTAAGAACGCCATTTGCAACAGCTACATAGGTTTCTCCATCGTTGAGCAATACAGGAATATTTACGAGTGTATCATTGGCGCTGGTGCTGGTAGATGGGGCAATTCCAATGTTTTGGGTAGCTCCCGAGGTAATGTCAATGAATGGAGTTGCAGAGCGGAATGCAAAATCATCCAATAAAATACTTCCGTTCAGGTATACATCGACCAGGGCTGCACCTGGATCTGCTGCATTGTGAATGACCTGGATACGCGCTGTTCCTGTTGGATTTAACGGTACTACATCACCGTTAGCGAAGGCTGCATATAATCCAAATCCTTCTCCATTTTGGTTCTGAACAGGATCCAGGTAACCTGATGCAAATACTACTGCTGATGCTCCTGCTACACCGGAAAGTTCTGCTGAATAAGTTGCAATTACCTGCGAGTTGTTGTTGCCGGGTGTGAGATCAAGAAGATAATCTGCGGCCGGTACACTGATATAGCCAGTAAGATCAGTATATGCAGCGTCATTAACTAATGTGGCTACTCCTTGTGCAATTACATCTACAGTAGGGGCATCCGTTGAACCATGGAGAACGCGGAAGTCTACTTCTCCTGCATTTAATGCTGCAGTGCGCATACCATCACTCAATAATACCTGAAAGCCTGTTGGACGACCATCAGGATTTGCTGCAAAAGAGGAGGGAGTAAGTACTCCACTTGCAATAGCAACATATTTTTCGTTGGCTTGTAATACTACCGGAATGTTGACCAGCGTGTCATTTACTGTTGAGCTGGTAGATGGTGCAATTCCGATGTTTAAAGGTAATCCCGATGGAACCGGGAGATACGATGTTGCTGTACGGAAAGCAAAATCGTTAAGTGTCAGGTTGCCGTTTACATAAACGTCAACTAATGCAGCAGCCGGATCAGCACAGTTGTGAATTACCTGTAATTCGGCTTGTGCCTGACTCTTTAATGCAATGCCGCTGCATAACATGAAAGCGAGTAAAAGTTTGTGTTTTTTCATTTTAATGGATTTAGTGGTTGTTATCATGAACAACAAGACTTGTATCTTTTTGTTAGTGATGGAATTTGTCACTATGAAAAATACCTTTAAGTCACACGAGATCAAGCAGCTGTGTCAATAATGGTTTTTTTGTGCCTTGTACTTTTTTAATACATGTTGGCATTGGAGCAATGCAACTAAACTTTTTTGTTTAACATAATGTTTATCACTCTTTTTCTGTTGTGTAGTCCTTGTCAGGTATGTGTAACAAATTCAATTTGCAGAAATATTTTATGCCAATACCGCCCGTTTTAAATGGACGGGTTTTAATTCTGTGGTAATGGTTAGGCGCGGATTATTTTTTTGTCGCGAAGAAAACCGGTGGTAAGTAGAGGGGAGTCGTTGAGGTTTTTGTAGGCGGTGACATCGCATAAGAATGCAATATGATCACCGGCATCAACGGAAGAAAGCACCTGGCAAAGTACTATGGCGCAGGAATTGACAAGGTAGGGGAACTCATGAAAGGTAGATATGGGTTCGCGAATCCTTTGTATTTTATCGTGTTGAAATCCGGATGTTTGACCGAGTAATTTGACAACTTTGTACTGATCTGCAGAAAGCAGTTGGAGTAGAAATTTAGGATAGGCCTGTACGTTAGCGAGTGTTTTGGTGTTTTTATAAAGTCCAACTATATATCGCTTTGGCTGCATGGAAATAGCCGTTACATAAGTGGCGATGTTCATATTGCCTTTTTCCTCATTAAGGGAAGAGACACTATACACAGGAAGTGATGGTCGATTCCAGGGTCGTTGCATGTTTACAGTTTCTGAAGATAGTCTTCTGCAGTTTTCATGAGCTTGTTGAATCGGCCGGCTTCCATTTTTTCAACTTGCCGGACCATCATACTCATTCGCGGGTTCTTGAGAAAGAATTCTTTATGTGTGTAGATGAACCTCCAATAGAGTGCATCCCATATTTCACACCAGGGACCTTTTTTATAATCACTCATTTTCAGCAGATAGTTTGAGCCGGAGATGTATGGCTTGGTGCTCATGATTCCTCCATCGGCAAATTGACTCATGCCATATACATTGGGCACCATTACCCAGTCATAGGAGTCAATGTACATTTCCATGAACCATTGATAGATGGCATCGGGATGTATTTCGCAGAGGAGCATGAAGTTGCCAAGTACCATCAGCCGTTCAATATGATGTGTATACCCCGTTTCCAGTGTTCGCTGTATTGCTTTGTCTACCGGTTCAATGCCTGTTGTTCCGTTATAAAATGAGGAGGGCATAGGTCGGGTATGATTCCAAAAATTTCGGGTACGTTGTTGAACGCCCTTCTGTTCATATACGATTCGAATGTACTCTCTCCAGCCTATTATCTGTCGGATGAAACCTTCCAGTGCATTTATTGGGACCTGGTATTTGTCCGCCGCGTTTAAGGCTTCTTCTATCACATCTTCCGGCAGCAGGAGTCCCGCATTGAGTAAAGGCGACAATACACTATGATAGAGGAAGGTTTGGTCGGAGACAATGGCGTCCTGATATATTCCAAACGATGAAAACCGTTCGCTGAAAAATAATTGCATTGCTGCCTTTGCCTGTGAATGTGTTGCAGCATAATATAACGGTGACGAATTACCGTAGTGATGGTTGAAGTTGTTCTGAATATATTGTCGTGCTTCGATAGTTCTTTTTTCTTCAGCCGGAAACCGGTATTCGGGTGGTAATAGGCCTTTGGGTAATTTTTTTCTATTCTCTGTGTCGAAGGTCCACTTGCCGCCTTCCGGTTCTCCATTGGTTGTTAGTATGTTCAGCCTTTTGCGTTGTTCGATATAAAACTCGGTGAGGAAATAACGCTTTTTGTTTTTGAAGTATTCTTTCCCGTAATTTCCGGTGCAAACAAATCCGGGAGATTCACTGATTTGTAACCGGATGTTTAGCAATGCTGCTTCTCGTTTATACTTTCGGAGTAGATAGTCGTCAATTGGATCTGCAAGGAACAGTTCTTCGATGCCTTCATTGCTCCAAGTTGACATGAGTGTGCCGGTGGTGGCATCGCAGCAATCAATGTACTTTACACTAAAACCTTTTTCAAGCAGAAAACTTTCATAGGCTTTCATGCTCGAACGGTGGAAAAGGAGTTTTTGTTTATGAAAGGGATATTGGGAGAAGAAAAGTGGATCTTCTATCAGGTAAACGGGGACTCCTGCCGGCAGATGTACAGAGGCTTCGAAGAGTTGATGGGGGAAGACAATAGATGCTTTAGTCACAACCTCCAAACAATTTCGAAGTTCGATTGTTTATCTGATTATGGAAAAACTGAACGGGAAAAAGGTGTTGGTGACCGGCGCCAGTGGTGCAATTGGTTCAGCAGTGGTAAAACAGTTGGCTGCTTCAGGTGCGTTGGTTTTTATTACAGGAAGAGATGCTGAAAGATTACAACAATCTGCTGATGAGTCTGGTATTCCGCCGGAAAGAATGGTGATTGCTGATTTGTCCAATGAAACCGATTGCAGATTTCTGGCAGATAGAGTTAATCTTGATGGTAGACCTTTAGATATATTAGTAAATGCTGCGGGTATCGGAATAATAAAACCATTTGAGCAATTATCAACCAACGATTTTGAGCGGAGTATGCAAATAAATTTTTTCGCAGCTGTACGTTTGTTGCAT
>JAGOJO010000002.1:89643-94893 GCA_017995075.1 Bacteroidia bacterium
CGTGTGGATGGGCGAAAAACAAAACATCATCAATTGCTAAGTGCCAAACTTACCCGTTTTAGATGTAGTCGTCAGCGGGAAATTTCGGGAAACAAAATAAGTAAGCGTTGAACTACTCCTTCATAAATCGTGCATGCTTCCAGCCACGTTCTGTGCGTACTTTGATGATGTACATTCCGCTGCTGAGCTTTGAAACATTGCAGTGATAGGTAGTTCCGTCCTGATGCAGTTCTTCTATTTCAACCAATGTACCTCCTGCGGAAACGATCATAAAGTCGGTTACCTGTAGTTCACTGTCGAAGGTGATTTCGTTTTTGGCCGGGTTAGGACGTATTACAAGTTTATCATTCGGCAATGGAACATCAGGTGCGAAACGGATAGCTCCGTTTGTAAACTGAAATAGACGTGTGCTGTCTGCAATGATATTTCCAAATCCGTTGTCGAACTGTGTGCGTTCCCAGCCTGCTGCATAATAAAAGCCACTCCTTCCAGCGGCAATGTCTGTTATCCCCGATGATATAGAAGTTGTTCCGCTGCCTGCTGACCATGAATGATTGTAATCAAACAAACGTTTTCCGAATTTACTATAACGGGCAAGCATATACGAACGTGTGGAAATTGATGTACCGGATGGGAGAGCTAGGGTAATCAGTTTGTCACCACCGAACAGTATAGAGCCATCATCCTCAACCTTTAAAGCAGAGGCAATTGATTTGAAAGGGTAGTAGCGGTTCCAGTCTGATACCCCGTCTTTTAAAAACACTCTGCTGATCTTAGTGTCGAGACCGCTAGTTGTATTGTTATTGCCAATTGCATGAACGTAGGAGTTCTTTGCGATAACTTTTTTGTAATCCTTTACTTCATAATTCTGGAAGGTCCAACGCAACGTTCCGCTGGCAGTGTATGCTTTGATAAAACCATGGCTGCGGTAGATTGTGTCGCCGGGAGCAAGTCCGAATATTGATCCTGAAAATACTACCTGACTGTTTGCATTGGTAGTGTAAACATGAATGTCTGATACATGGTTGGTAAAAGTATTGTTAGCTACAAGTTGATCTTTTACTTCATACATCGTCACCAATGAAGCATTTACTTTTTCGAAGTATACAAAGTTGCCATATAAACTTTCTTTACGAGCACCGCCGATGTAGACATATCCTGCCGGGGCCACTGTACATGCGTTTATAAATATTCCATCGTTACTGGCCTGTCCTGCTTTGAATACGTTGGTTTTATACGTGCCGGAAATATTTTTGCGACAAATGCCGCGTCCCCAGATCTGATCGTTGATGTCACGGTAATTGTAAACAATAAATTTATTGACGGCATAATCCAAACCGCCACCACAAACGATAAAGCGGTCGATGCTCGATTTAGATAATCCGAATGTAGCGGAATCGACAGGCTGCAATGAATAATTCAATACCATCATATGCATGTAATAGCTGGCTGAATCTTCGTACTGCGCAATTACCAATACTCTCTTCAATACGGTATCGGCCTGAAAAGATTTTACAGCAGAATTTTGGCCGGGAATATAAACCGTGGTTGTTGCTATCGAATTTCCTGTAGAGTCCAGACGATTTACTACGCAGGTTTGATGGGGTTGGGTATAATCATATCGGAGATTGAATAAGGTACCATCATCTCCTTCCTCAATAAAATTCAATTTCAGGCTTTGCTGATCTTCTGCTGTTTGTTGCCAACCCGTTTGAGCTGATGTTACAAGCGTGAGACAACTGAGCAATACAGATAAAATAGAAATTTTCATTTGGTCTTCGTACATTAATCTGTACAAAGCTACAGGGCAGTCTCCACTGAATTACATCTTCATCAACGGGATATCAACTAAATGCCTGTGCAAAAGTGTGCTCTAAAACTAAAGGTCGGGGAGTTTGACATCATCCGGAACAATAAAGGCCGACTGATAACTCCCACTGATCTTGTTCAGAAATCCGATTGCTTCCAGTCGGGTACGGAAATCACCAACCCGAACCTTAAAGTTGGGCTGATGATACACAAGATAAGCCGGAGTGGAAGGGAAAAGCTGTAAAAACTCCGATCTCAGTTCCTGGGCTTTGGTGCGGTCGTTGCCAAAATAAATCTGAACCCGATATCCGGGCATGCTCATTCTGGAAGCATTCACCAGTTTATGACGCTCCACCAATTTCTTTGTAAGGCTATCACTATCAGATGATTGGCTGAAACAAAGAGTAGAAATGAGCAAGAAGATGGGCAAGAGGAACTTCATACTGCAAATATCAAAAATCCTTTCAATCAGACAATTAAATAAATCCATGAAGCCAAGGCTGGGCAGCGGCGCCGGCAATGGACAATAAGGTGCTCAAAAATGGATGAGTTATTAACAATCTGGCTCTTCGGTTGAATTTCTTTCGGGGCTGGCGGAGTGGAATCGGATATGTCGGACGTCATGTCTGATTTGTATCTTCAACAAAATGACCGTTTTGTGAACAGATTAGGTTAAAAAGAGGGTAAAATCTTTATCAAATTAGATTCACTCCAAATTTTCAGGATTTTTTCTCGAAAACGAGGCTCGAATTACAGTTTCTGCTAAATTTGGCGGCTGGAAAAATAGGCTTTATTGTCACCAATCGGTAAAAATAGAGTCCCCTGAAACAACTAAAAACAAGATCGAGCATATGCTACGTTACGTATCCAGGTGTCTGACAATCACGCTGTTAGCCTTCTCCGCGATCGTAATCTTCCAATCCAAGTCGGTTGCCCAACCTAATGGGGAAGCCCTCTTTAAAGCCAACTGTACTGCATGTCACGTAACCGGTGAAGATGTAGTTGTAGGCCCGGGATTGAAGAACGTTCACACAAAGTACAAAGAAGAGTGGCTGGTCAAATGGATTAAAAACTCGCAAGCCCTGGTGAAAGCCGGTGACGCTGATGCGGTTAAAGTCTATGAGAAGTTTAACAAGGTAGCGATGCCGTCGTTTGCATTAAGTGACGACGAGATCAAAGCCGTAATCGGTTACATCAAGGCGGAGAGCGAAAAGGCTCCTGCTGCTCCGGCTGCTGATGCTACTGCTGCTGCTGACGGAGGCACAGAGAAAGCGGACAACTTCCCAATGGTATTGTTCCTTTCGCTGATTCTTCTGGTTGCTTTGTTCATGATTTTGAACAAGGTGCAGAAAGGCCTGAAGCGTGTTGTTGATCAGCGCAATGGAATTCCTGAGCCGGTTGCCTTGCATGGTAAAGCTGCTTTCAAGCACTGGATCCGTGAACATAAAGCATTGACTGCTTTCATCGTGATCATTGGTTTCCTTTGGGGAAGCGTTGCAGGATGGAATGCACTTGCAGGAATTGGTGTTCAGCAAGGATATGCTCCTGAGCAGCCGATTAAATTTTCACATAAACTGCACGTAGGTCAGAATAAAATTGATTGCCGCTATTGTCACTCCGGTGCTGAGAAATCAAAGAATGCCGGAATTCCTTCACCAAACGTATGTATGAACTGTCACAAGTATGTGAAGAAAGGTCCTAAATACGGTACTGAAGAAATTTCAAAGATTTATGCAGCGATCGGTTGGGACGTTGAAAAGCAACAGTACACCGGAAAGCAGAAAGCTATTCAGTGGACCCGCATTCACAATCTTCCAGATCTCGCTTATTTCAATCACTCCCAGCACGTGAAAGTGGGTGGAGTTGAGTGTCAGACTTGCCACGGTCCGGTAGAAGAGATGGAAACGATGTCACAATTCTCGCCGCTTACTATGGGCTGGTGTATTCAGTGTCACCGTGAGTCATCTGTGAAAGCAGAAAGCAATGGTTATTATAAAGAACTCCATGAGAAAATGAAAAAAGAACATGGTAAGGACTTTAAAATGACAGTTGAGCAATTGGGTGGAACAGAGTGTGCCCGTTGTCACTATTAATATAATTCAAACCAAATTGATGATTGCCTAAGTCTAGGTGATCTTTAAATAAAGCCAAGTAAACCGCCAACACCGTTATGGAAAAACGCTATTGGAAAGGTGTCGAAGAACTCAACAATGATCCTGAGTTTATACGCCTCCGCGACAATGAGTTCTTTGAACATTTACCCCTGGATGAAGCACTGCAGAAGAAAGCGGATGATAGTTCATCTACCTCACGTCGTGACTTCCTCAAATTTCTTGGATTTAGTGTAGCTGCGGCATCTCTTGCTGCCTGCGATGCACCGGTTAAGAAAGCCATCCCTTATGTTGTAAAACCGGAAGAGATTACGCTCGGTATTCCAAACTATTACGCATCATCGTATGCGGATGGAATGGACTATTGCAGTATCCTCGTGAAAACACGCGAAGGTCGTCCGATTAAAATCGAAGGGAATGAACTTTCATCGGTGAATGGAAGCGCTACCAATGCCCGTGTTCAGGCATCTGTACTGAGTCTTTACGACAGTACACGTCTGCAACAGCCAATGGCAAATAAAAAACGCACCGATTGGTCAACTGTAGATGGTGAAATTACCTCTAAGCTGGCTGCTGCAAGTGCTGCCGGAAAAAAGATTGCTATCGTTTCATCTTCAATGATCAGTCCTTCAGCGAAGAAAGCAGTAGCAGATTTTATTGCGAAATATCCGACAGCAAAGCATGTTGTTTATGACGCGGTGTCTTATTATGGTATCATCAAAGGAAATGAACTCTCTTTCGGAAGAGCAGTCGTTCCTTCTTATAATTTCGATAAAGCAGAAGTGATCGTTAGCTTCGGCGCCGATTTCCTGACCAGCTGGATCACACCGATCGAGTTCTCTCGTCAATACGGAGAAACAAGAAAGCTGCGTAACGGTAAAAAGACACTTTCGAAACACTATCAGTTTGAAGCAATGCTTTCCCTGAGTGGTGCGAATGCTGATACCCGTGTGAAGCTTAAGCCAAGTCAGCAGTCAGCAACGATTGCGTCTCTTTACAATAAAGTAGCTGCACTTACTGGTGGCGCTTCTATCAATGCAACAGCGACTCCGCTTGATAAAACCCTCGATGCAGTTGCTAAAGATCTGGTTGCTGCAAAAGGAAAGAGCCTGGTAGTAAGCGGATCAAACGATGCTGCTGAACAGGTAGTGGTGAATGCGATTAATAATCTGCTTACAAACTACGGTGCTACTATCAACCTCGATCGTGCCTGCAATCTTCGCAGTAGCAATGATGCTGCAGTTACTGAATTCATGACTGACATGAACAGTGGTAGTGTTGGTGCAGTAATTTTCTGGAACACGAATCCTGCATACAGCATGCCTGATGG
>JAGOJO010000033.1 GCA_017995075.1 Bacteroidia bacterium
TATGGACTTTTTGCATTCGCCTTGTTCTATGGTATTCTCTTTACCATTCCGATCGGCGGTGCAGATATGCCGGTGGTTATTTCGCTGTTGAACTCCTTTACCGGACTGGCAGCTGCCTTCGGTGGATTCCTCTATGATAACAAGGTTATGCTTACAGGAGGTATTCTTGTAGGATCAGCAGGAACCTTGCTTACCTTGGTGATGTGCAAAGCCATGAATCGTCCGTTAAGCAATGTGATCTTTGGTGCATTCGGAGGCTCATCAGCAACAAGCGAAAGAGAGATCAAAGGAAACATCAAGGATATCAATGTCAGCGATACAGCAGTGTTAATGAACTACTCCAAAAAGGTTGTCATTGTACCGGGATATGGTCTGGCGGTGGCACAGGCGCAGCACGTTATCCACGAACTGGAAATGATACTGGAAGAACGTGGAGTCAGTGTAAAGTATGCGATTCACCCTGTAGCGGGACGAATGCCCGGACATATGAACGTACTCCTTGCAGAATCGAATGTATCGTACGATAAGCTGGTAGAGATGGAAGACATCAATCCGGAATTTTCTTCCACCGATGTAGTATTGGTGGTAGGTGCAAACGACGTAGTAAATCCTGCAGCGCATAATGATCCTTCCTCCCCTATTTACGGAATGCCGATTCTCGACGTAGAGAACGCAGCGCACATCATCGTCAACAAACGCTCCATGAATGCAGGTTATGCCGGAATCGAAAACGAACTCTTCTTCAATCCAAAAACCAGCATGCTCTTCGGCGACGCGAAAGACGTGTTAACGAAACTGGTTGGGGAGTTGAAGGCGTTGTAGCCGGCGTCTCGATACAATCTCGTCTCGTCAAGTCAAACAAGGTTTATCTTGACGAGACGAGATCACTCAACGACCTTTTATCGAGGTTTGACTTGACGAAATGAAATCACTCGACGACCATCTTTTATTCGACGACATTACTTTTACTTGAAGACCGGTCTTTGATTTGAAGGACTTAGATTAACGAAAAAGCCTGAAGTAAATGCTTCAGGCTTTTTCGTTTCAATAATTCTCAAATTCTATAAGTAGTTGTGAGCTGAGTAGAAAAATAATTTGTCAAGGTTAGGACAAAACCATAAACAACCAATTTGAGTTTACAAATTTTTCTCAGTTTCTCAAGCAACGTACTGAACAACCGCAATTATTTGGTGGGAAATGGCGGGCTATCCAACCATTTGAATACATAACATAGTGACCCCATGATTCATTTGTGGAAAAAGGGGAAGAAGACCACCAATAGCCAGCTATTCCAATGTCATTAAAAGTTCCTGTGGAGTCTCGTACACCTCCTGGCATGCCTGTAAACCCAGTTAGGTTAGTGGCATCCGTATTAGGCGCTTCCCATAAACCGGTTCCGTCTTGTAAGGTACCGATTGATTTGAGCAAACCACCGGCAGTTGTACTTTGAAGCAAGATAATTGTATCCGCCAAAGGGTCCAAAAATTTTGTCAATTCATGCCATTCCGCTTTACTCGGGATATGCCAGCCTGTTGGACACAATCCTGCTGGATCAGCAACAGCATACCAGTTATATAATTTGCCGTAAATGGTAGTGTTTGCCACATCGTTGTTATAATCTGCCTGAGCTCCATTGGTAGTACTTATCCATGCGGCATCACTTAAATTACCGGGTATAACATTCCCATTTTTATATTTTGTAGTCTTTAGGTTCTCCTTCATCCAACATTGGTTGCCTATGGTTACTACATTATACACGTTGCCGTCAATATCAGTAACTGTATTGGGGCCACCTGCGCAACTGCCGCCTCCGCCTTGATTGCATAGTATTATATTCCCCGCCGAAATAGTTGAATTCAGGTTGCCACTTGTAATAATCGTGTTTGCAGTTGCTTTCCCATCGAATAACTGTATAGTAATACTTAGATTGGCAGGTACTGCAAACTGAATGTTTCCTGAAGATGAGAATTGTACTAAGCTAAAGCCACCACTCCATGTCGCTCGACCATAAGAGGGAGTACTATTATTGTTACAATCTAACGCCTGCGCTGTTATATACGCCGGACAAGGCACGGTCAGTACAGGCACTGCTGTATTGCCGCTGCCCACCGTTACCGTTACCGGATTGGAGCTGAGCAATCCTCCGTTATTGCTGCTTAATACCTGAAAGATATATGTTCCCGGTGGTATCCAATTGCTGTATTGACCTTGTGAATCGGTTACCAACGAAAATTGTCCATTTACGGTTACGATGACTCCCGGCATTGGTGAACCATTGCAGTCCACTACACTTCCACTAATGGTTGGTGGAGGAGGATTGGAAATCACATCACAGTTCCACCAGGAGAAATGACCTACTTCCCCTTCGTAAAAATTTCCGTTTTTGGTAGCGGTGCCTTCCTCTATCCAGACTCCTTTATCCGTATCAAAACTCAATAACGGAATACTTGCAGGAGCGGTAGCCAGTTGTGAGGTGGCTATCGGGAAACGTACACTCACGGTTTTGCCTGTCGCTATGTTCAGCGGATTGCCGCTATTGTCTTCTAATTCTACACCGATCATTCCATAACTCTCCAGCTGACATAACTCCCCGTTGGCATTCTGGCAGGCGAGGTCTCCTCCGGGAATACGGTCTTCAAAAGAAGCGGTACCGGGCATTAAATATTGACTATATACTTTCACATTCCCGGTGTAGGCTTGTCCGCTGGAATTCACGATCGCTCCGGTGGGGAATGTCAGGCTGCTATTATTCGCAGTAGTCACAACACCTCCGGTAGACGCATTCAGGTTGGCTGCAGTACCTCGGCTAAGCATCACAATGTTGACCGAATAGTACTCTCCTTCTTTAGCCAGTCCACCACGACCACTGTCAAAGTACCCTGACTTCTCCGCACTAACATAATACCTTCCCTTTGGTACTTTCACATTCTCCAAAATGAACAAACCATTTGCATCACTGGTGATCGTAGAGGTGCCGGCCTTCAATGTTACTCCCGATAAAGCCACTCCATTTCCATCTCTCACCGAACCAAAAATGGAGACGGTGATTTCGGTGGTAGAGGTGTTTCCGTTTTCTTGTCCATCTTCATCTTTTTTGCAGGAGATGAATACAGCTGAAACGACTAAAAATAAGAGTGCAGACAAAACTGCAAGGCGGTGTATTTTTGAATTGTAAAGCATATTTATTTCTATTTAGTTTCAAATGTAAAATAATAAGTTGAGACTTCCCAATGTGAAGACACGTCAAATCTGAAAAACGTTGCCTTCACAATTCAGGTCAGAGTGAAATTAAATAGATCAATGAAAAGCTCTTAAAAGCGATTGAATTCGCTGTTGAGTGTTAAATTTACTCAACCAATTAACTCTATCCACTTCTCCCCTATCTTTTCCTTGATCTCCTCAATCGGTTGCAGACAAACATCAGCAACACCGTACGATTTCATCAGCGCTATCAAGGCGTCTTTATCAGATTGTGCTATGGAGATGAGGAGTCCGCCGCTGGTTTGGGGATCGCAGCCGAGGTGGGGTGTGCGTGCGTCGGGTTCGGTGAGTAGATGGCCGTAGCTGTTCCAGTTTCGGTAAGTGATGGCGGGACAATATGCTTTAGAAAAACGTCAACTCTAAATATTTGTAAAGCATTTATTTATAAATTTGTAAACAAAAATACTAAAAATACGTAAAATAAGTAGTATTAAATCCTAATTAACAATGAATTACGTAGGCAGAATATCGGATTTTGAGTTGAAAAGAAAACTAAGCGCTTCTGGAGCAGTGTTGATTAGAGGTCCTAAAGCCTGCGGCAAAACGGAATCTGCGCGGCAATTAGCAGGGTCTACTCTTTACATAGACAAAGATCCTCAAGTAGATGCACTTATGAATGCTGCACCTCAAAGGTTGTTGGTAGGAGAAACGCCACGGCTGATTGATGAATGGCAGATACAGCCTCGAATCTGGGACTATGTAAGACATGAAGTAGATGAAAGAAAGAAAAATGCCCAATTCATTCTTACCGGCTCATCGAATCCTGAAGATACTGCGAGAATGCATTCCGGAGCAGGCCGTTTTACAACTGTTGATATGCGAACGATGTCATGGCAGGAAATGGGATTTTCAAATGGCAACATCAGTTTGGCAAAACTCTTTGAAGGCGAAAAAATCAAAATTGTAGACCACTCGATAGACCTGGAGCTAATTGTTGAACGAATAATCGTAGGTGGATTTCCTGCTAATCTCAACAGAAAATCACATCAGGCCAGCGAACTTAATCGTGCTTATATTGAATTGTTGGCTGAAGTAGATATGAGCAAAGTATCAGGCGTAAAAAAAGACCCGATCAAAGTAAGAAGTCTTCTCAAAGCACTTGCGAGAAATACTTCGACACTAGTAGAGCTTTCTACGCTTGAAAAAGATATAAATGATAGGGATAAAACCGGAATTTCTCGTCCTACTATCTATGAATATATGGATGCATTGCAACGATTAATGATTATTGAAGACCAGCCCGCATGGAATCCACATATCCGCTCATCTTACTCGTTGAGAAAATCTCCCAAAAGACATTTTACTGATGTTTCGTTGGCAGTTGCAGCACTTGGAGCAAATGATGATCGTCTGTTAAACGAACTAAATTTTACAGGATTTCTATTCGAATCCATGGTCACACACGATTTACGCGTTTATGCACAGGCCAATGACGCAGGTGTCTACCATTATCGTGATGCAAGTGGACTGGAAATTGATAGTATCATCCAAAAATACAATGGCGATTGGTGCGCTTTTGAGATAAAACTGGGTACTGGCCAGATAGAAGATGAAGCAATGAACCTGAAAAAATTTGTTGCCCAACTTGATCCAAAAAAAACGAAAGCGCCGGTATCACTGAACATCATTACAGGAACCGGAATTAGCTATACACGTAATGATGGAATAAATGTAATTTCAATAGGATCGTTAGGAATGTAATTCCATCCGATTGATGAATTATTTATGTAATATGCCTTGAAACAAAAGAAATAGTAGAGCTTGGGTTGGTCTGATGTTCTCCGAAGAAAAGTTAAGTGATGTTTATATCCATTACACCAACTCTATCCATTTCTCCCCTATCTTTTCCTTTATCTTTCCTATCGGCTGCAGACAAACATCTGCAACACCGTACGATTTCATTAGGGTAATCAACGCGTCTTGGTTGGATGGAGCAATGGCGATTAGGAGTCCGCCGCTGGTTTGGGGATCGCAGCCAAGGTGTAAGGTGCGTGCGTCGGGTTCGGTGAGGAGATGGCCGTAGCTGTTCCAGTTGCGGTAAGTGATGGCGGGAATGGTGAACTGGTTCATGTAAGTGTCGAGTCCGGGAAGCTCGGGGAGTTTGCTGAGATGTAGTTCGGCGGCGAGGTTGCTTCCTTCGGCCATTTCGAGGAGATGTCCGAAGAGTCCGAAGCCGGTAACATCAGTTACTGCATGAACTCCGTTGATCTCTCCTAACCGTTCACCAATTTTATTGAGGGTGGTCATATTGGCAATGGCCATCTGCACATCTTCTGGACTTGCCTTGCCCATTTTTTCAGCCGTGGTGATGATGCCTACGCCTAAGGGTTTGGTAAGGAAAAGAAGATCGCCGGCTTCAGCGGTGTTGTTGCGGAGGAGTCGGTTGGTTTGGACCATGCCGTTTACAGCTAAGCCAAAAATCGGCTCCGGACTGTCGATGCTATGTCCGCCAGCCAACGGAATTCCCGCATCGGCGCAGACAGAACGTCCCCCGGCGACAACCTTAGCGGCTATTTCCGGGGCGAGTTTATCTACCGGCCAACCTAATATGGCGATGGCGAGGTTCGGTTTTCCGCCCATGGCGTAGATATCGGAGATGGCATTGGTGGCTGCAATCCGACCGAATTCGAAGGGATCATCCACTATCGGCATGAAGAAATCTGTCGTGCTCACGATGGCCCAACCGTTGCCGATGTCCAGTACTGCGGCATCATCACGCGTCGAATTGCCGACCAGTAATCCCGGAAAATCACCGGAACTTTCATTGCCTTTGAGAATCTCATCGAGTACGGCAGGTGCTATTTTGCATCCACATCCATAACCATGACTGTATTGTGTTAACTTAATTTCCATAAATTATAGTAAAATAATAATCAATCACTTAACAGTAATCATTTTATCTTTTGCATTAATAATTCTTCGGATGCCTACCTCCGGTTCATTCCAGTCGAATGGCACTTCGGAAATGGAGTTACGATCGCGTTGCTGGTTGCTATGAGTATAGGTTTTATCGTAGTAATCAAGGACAATCTGCAGCCAGGCGGCCTTATCTCCCGAATGCAATAATTCGATGGCCCGCTTTGCATGCTGTGGCCCCAGTCGCTTTGCAATGCGTTCGGTATGATGCGCTAAAAGTTCAGCGTCGAATATACAATACTCGTTTCCGATCCGTACTTCCCGCTGTTCACGACTCACCATTACTTCAATCACTTTCATGACACGCATAAGTTCGAACAATGCCGGCGGAATTATGATTCTTCCTATCAAACGACTTTCATTTTCGAGCCAAACCGGAATTCGGGGATCAATTTTCTCCAACTCAAGGGCAAGCATATTTTCGAATTGCTCCTGCGAAGGCTGTTCCGGCATGCCAAGCAAACCAAATGCAGATCCTTTGTGTGATGCAAGATGCTCAAGATCGATCACCTGTTCGCCGGCCGATTTCAGCAGACTTAACATTTCGGTTTTCCCACTACCGGTTTGTCCGCCAAGAATGATGATTTTATACTCAACATCCAGTATTGGCAACAAGTAATTACGAAAAGCCTTATAACCTCCCTGTAATAAAGTCACCCGCAATCCAGCCATCTTCAGCAACCAGGCAAGGATATTACTCCTCATCCCGCCACGCCAGCAATAAACAAAGACTTCCCGCCCTTCCGCCAGCTGCAACGCCATTTCCATCTTCTCTTTGAACAATGGACCCACCAGCTCAAAGCCCTTCATCACGGCTGCCTGTCGCCCCTCCTCCTTGTAAATAGTTCCAACGATATGGCGATGCTCATTATTCAGAATCGGAATATTCACCGCACCGGGAATATGCGCCTTTTCATACTCCTTCTCGCTACGGGTATCAATCAGCAAAGGGGATTTTTTTCTGTACAGCTTTAAAAACTCATCTATGACCAGCGTTTGAGATATCATCATACAAAAGTAGTTAATACAATTGGTGAATTGCTGAGATGGTGTATTGGTGAATTAGCCAATTCGAACGCCATGAAATCTTTTAAACATGATATATCCGCGAAAATCAGTTCAATCCGGTTCATCCGTGTTCCCACCGGTAAAAATTAACATTGTGGTTAATCTAAAATAGAAAAGGGAGCACTTGCGTGCCCCCTCATCATTAACCCAATTTAAAACACAACATTTCTTTAATTCAGATTCGGATCCTCGGGGAAGTTCGCGAGGATGGCGTATTCGTTACCCATGCTTCGAAGTACCTGACTCCAGAGGGAGCGTGGGTCTTCGGCGAAGGTGAATTTTTTATTTGCATCAAACACGAGCCAGGATTTCTCTTTGAGTTCGTGATCGAGTTGTTTCGGTTCCCAACCGGAGTAACCGGCGTAGAAGCGAATCTGATCCTGCCGTACCTGCTTGGTGTCGATGAGGAATTTTAACTGCTCATAGTCACCGCCCCAATAAATTCCATTGAGGATCTCTTTGGCACCTTCCAGCTTCTCTCCCAACGTATGAATGTAGAAGAGTGTATCTGTTTCTACCGGACCTCCGAAATAGAGTGGCACTTTGAATTCCGGAAAATCATCTACTGCTTCGTTCAGCGTAACGTCGGTAGGTTTGTTCAGGATGAAACCCAGAGTCCCTTTGTCGTCGTGTTCGCTCAGCAATACGACTGAACGTTTGAAGTAGGAATCAACGAGAAATGGTTCTGAGATCAGCAAACTTCCCTGTACCGGTTTATTTAGCTTTTTCATGAGCCCTGCACTTTAATCTGTTTGATTTTCCTCGCCGGTTCTTTGCCTTATTTCAGACCTCGAACTTACAAGCATTCCTTGTATTTCCGAGGCCCCAAAAGCATGCCAGCTTACCTTTAATACGGAAATCGTTCGCATACAGTTTGTAAAAAAATCAACATTCACCCCCCTTTTTCGGATCATGTTGATAATGAACATTACAATTTTATATGAGGAATATACCAGCTACCTTTGCATTCCATGAAGCACCTCAACGAATACCTTCAAGGCACTCGTATCCAATATGATAAGGGGATTTTAGCCGAAAACCACCTGCACGAAAACCCGCTGGTTCAGTTCGAAAACTGGATGCAGGAGGCTATCGCGGCGGGGGTGGCTGAACCTAATGCGATGGATTTGAGTACCGTACAGGAAGGGCGTCCTTCCAGCCGGATTGTACTTTTAAAAGGTGTGGATCATGGCGGGTTCGTTTTTTACACCAATTATGATAGCCGGAAGGGTCGGGAAATGGCCGAATCGCCGTTCGTTTGCCTCAATTTCTTCTGGACCTTACAAGCCCGGCAGGTTCGGGTGGAAGGCCGGATCGGGAAAGTTACGCCGGAGGAGAGCGATGCCTATTTCGCTTCCCGTCCGAGAGAGAGTCAGATCGGTGCATGGGCGTCTGCGCAGAGTGCAGTGATTAAAAGCAGAGCGGAACTTGAGGAGCGGATTGTTAGTCTTGAGAGAGAATACGAGGGAAAAGCTATTCCACGTCCTCCGCATTGGGGTGGTTATGTGGTGATCCCCGATCGTATTGAATTCTGGCAAGGCCGACCAAACCGCTTGCACGATCGTTTCCTCTATGAAGATAGTCCGGGCGGATGGATGGTTTTCAGATTATCACCATAGAGGCAATATATTGTCCCGTTGTTCGTCTGTTATCTGAATCAATACTTATTCATGTCTTTCATCTTCTCCGTATCAATGGAGATGATGTTATTATTATCCACCAAAACATAAATTCATTACCCCTCCGATGACGTTTCGTGTATTACTCTTCGCATTGCTGCTGATTGCCCTCGATTTCTACGTATTCCAGGCTTTCCGGTTTGCATTTCGTAACAGCTCTGAAACCGTTCAGCGTGTTACAACGATTGCGTTCTGGTCAATGACCGTTTTCTGTGTGGGTGTATTGGTGGTGAGCCGTTTCTACGACTGGGATCTCTGGCCAAAAGCAGTGAAGACGTACGCCGGTGCATTTATTTTCGTGCTTACATTCTCTAAACTCTTTATTCTCCTGTTCCTGCTCACAGATGATATCTTCCGTGGTGCACGCTGGGCCTGGGAAAAGATGTTCTCCTCCCCTGCTCCGGTGGCAGATGGACTGACTCCCGTTCCTTCCAATTCAATTACGCGTTCTGATTTTCTGGTGCGTACCGGACTGGTGCTTGCCTCTCTTCCCTTTGTTTCGCTGATCTATGGAATGGTTCGCGGGGCTTATGATTACCAGGTGAAGAATGTAAAACTGAAACTTTCTAATTTGCCGGCTGCATTTCATGGATATAAAATTGTGCAGATTTCCGACTTACACGTTGGAAGTTTTGTGAGTACAGATCCACTGGAAGAAGCAGTTCGTATCATCAACTCTACCGAGCCGGACCTGATCCTCTTCACAGGCGATCTGGTGAATAACCGTTCCGATGAATTGAATCCGCATAAAGCAGCGCTCTCTAAACTCAAGGCGAAGCATGGTATTTTCTCTACGCTCGGAAATCACGATTATGGTGATTATGTTCCCTGGGATTCACAGCAAGCGAAGGAAGAAAATTTAAAAACACTCATCAACGGTCACCGGGAAATGGGCTGGGATATCCTGATGGATGAACACCGTCATATCGAAAAAGATGGCGAACGAATTACATTGATCGGTGTGCAGAATTACAGTATGCATCTCCGTTTTCCGAAGTATGGTAGTCTGCCGAAAGCAACACAGGATCTGCAATACAGCAATTTCAATATCCTGCTCAGCCACGACCCGAGTCACTGGAGAGGTGAAGTTTTAAAAGACTTCAAGAACATCCATCTGACTCTTGCAGGACATACACATGGTTTTCAGTTTGGCGTTGATCTTCCAAATTTTAAATGGAGTCCGGTGCAGTATGTGTACAAAGAATGGGCGGGATTGTATACAGAAGGTGATCAGCATCTTTACGTCAACCGCGGACTTGGTTTCCTGGGCTATCCGGGACGTGTGGGCATTCTCCCCGAAATCACAGTCTTCGAACTCGAAAAAGCCTGATCCCAAATTGGCAAGTTGGCATATTGGTAAATCAGGAGAATTAAGAAGTTTATCCGATTCTGGATTTGCCAATTTGCCAATTTACCAATTCGCCAATTCCATTAGTTTTGCAGAATGGGTAATCTATATCTCATTCCATCTACTCTTGGTGCGGAAGATGTTTCCGGATTTTTGCCGGAGGGGACATTAACTATCATTCGATCGCTGAAGTATTTTATTGTGGAGGATGCAAAAACAGCTCGTGCTTTTTTGAAGTCTTGCAGTATTCCTACTCCGCAGGCTGAGTTAGATATTCGGGTTCTCGATAAACATAATCCCGATCAGAACCTGAATGAGTTGTTACATGGCCTGAGTACCGGAAATGATGTAGGTGTGTTGAGTGAGGCCGGTTGTCCGGGAGTAGCTGATCCGGGTGCGAAGATTGTTGCCGAAGCGCATCGTCGTGGTTATGCAGTGAAGCCGTTAACAGGACCATCTTCTTTGTTGCTTGCACTCATGGCATCCGGACTCGAAGGACAACGTTTCTGTTTCCATGGTTATCTGCCCATCGACAAAGGCGAACGCATGAAAAAAATTCAGCGGCTCGAAGAGTATGCAAGAGGGAGAAAGGAAACACAACTTTTCATTGAAGCACCGTACCGGAACAATCAACTGATGGCCGATTTACTACAATATCTCAGTGGAGAAACCCGGCTTTGCATTGCAGCAGATATCACCACAGCAGAAGAATCGATTCGTACACTGAAAGTGAAAGACTGGAAAAAACAAAAACCGGAGCTTCATAAGCATCCGGTTGTGTTTCTGATCGGTGAGTAATAGCGTCAGGCAGAGATCGCCTTGTTCACCAGTGCGATGATTTCCGCTTCCAGTGCAATGGCCTCTTTCTCAATTTTAGCAGCACGTCCGAGGATATCTTCCAGGAATGCTTTATCGTTAAATCCGGCTGCATTGATCCGAACATTCATGTGGGCACCGATAACAGCAGTACGTGCACAGAGCGCTCCTACACCGGCATCGGTTATGGAATTGGGATTACCATTCTCCACCATCGCTTTCATCACTTCCATGCTCTTGTAGGCGGTCTCCATTGCTTCGAAGGGAACTTCAATGGCTTTCTTTGTCGCAGCCTGAATCGCGGCTTTGCGTGCAGCTTTTTCTTCGTCGGTTCCTTTCGGGAGTTTGAAGGCTTCCATGATCAGATTAAACGCTGCTGTATCTTCATCTACCAATTGCAGCATTCGTTTTTTATAAGCCTGTCCTTTCTCTGCCCAGTTACTGAACTCCTCCCAACGATCTTCCCATCCTTTTTTTCCTGCACTGAGATTGGCCACCATCGCACCGAGTGAAACACCCAATGCGCCGACATAAGCAGAAATAGATCCGCCGCCGGGAGCAGGTGATTCGCTCGCCGTTTCATTGGCAAATGCAACGAGGTCCATATCGATGAGCTGCTTCCCGCCTTCGTTCAGCTGGTATTCGATAATGCGTTCCTTCGGGTTAAATGGTCCGAGTTCATCGAGACCCATCGACTTAACTGCGATATGAATCAACTCTTCATCACTTACTCCGGCACTTAATCGTTGTTTCTTTAGAAAATATCGTCCGGCTTCTAACATGGATGATAAGGGTACCAGTCCGACCAGTTCCGATCCGGTGACTCTTTGTCCGCGACGATATGCCGAGTTATAACATTCTTCAAATACAATATGCAAGGGAGTCTCTCTGAATTTGGTGATGTTAATCGATACCTGTGCAACTCCATACTCATCGATGTACCAACCAATCGCTTTTACACCCTTCAGCGAACCGGGAATACGAATTTCATTTCCATCTTTATCGAGTACCTTATTTCCTTTCTCATCTACCTTGATACGTCCGGCTTCCCGAATATCAAAGGCAACACTGTTCGCACGCTTTACTGATTTGGTATTGAGATTCACATTGTAAGCAATCAGAAAATCGCGGGCACCTATAACGGTAGCTCCCGATTTGGCAGGAAATTCTGTCGGACCAAAATCCGGTTTCCATTGCGGCTCCTTGATTTTTTTTGCAAATCCTTCGTATTCTCCTGCACGAATGATGGAGAGGTTACTACGCTCTTTATTGGGTTGAGCCTCCTCGTAGAGGTATACCGGAATCTTTAATTCTTCGCCGACACGTTTAGCCAGCTTCTTACTCCACTCTGCGGTCTCCTCCATCGAAATATTGGCGACAGGAATAAACGGACATACATCAGTTGCTCCCATACGCGGATGCTCTCCTTTATGCTTGCTCATATCGATGAGTTCAGCTGCCATGCGGATACCACGGAAGGCCGCTTCTACTACCAGAGCAGGTTCTCCTACCAGCGTTACTACAGTACGGTTGGTGGCTTTACCCGGATCTACATTGAGAAGCTTTACACCTTCAACACTACGAATCGCCTCTGTAATCTGCTGAATGATTTTTTCGTCACGTCCTTCACTGAAATTGGGGACACATTCGATCAATTGTTTCATAAGGATAGTTGTTGCCGTACAATCGGCAGTTTATAGTTGATTGAATTGGTTTCTTGCTTTGATATAATCAGTAATCAGATAGGCCATCAATTTACCGGTTTTTAAATCGGTTTTTATGTGAGATAATACCGGTGCTGCTTCTGCGAGATGGAAGTATTTCACATTGGCCTTTAGTGCGATCTGATGAACCAGTCGTCGTGCTTCAATGGTCGATATTCCGCTGGATGTTTTCGCACTCGATGGAATATTCTGCACTGTATCCAGATCGAGTTCGAGTCCGACGGGCATTCCTTTTGTAAAATGCAATGCTTGTTCTGTTGCATCTTTCAGGCTGATGGTTTCGCGGATGAAGATATCTTCGAACCAGGTGGCATCCAGTCGTTCATCACCATCAATTTTCTCAAGCACACTGTCCATGTTGAACATTTCATGTAGTCCGATCATGGCATATTTTTGCAGATATCCTTCGTGCAGTGCATAACTGAACGCATTTCCGCTATGTCGTCCTTCGAGTGGACGGAGATCGCTGTGCGCATCACAATTGATGCATCCAACTTCAGCAATTCCCTGTTGCTGCATGGCGAAAGAGAGTCCGCGGAGGTTCCCGTAGGCGTTGTTGTGCCCACCTCCAATTACAATCACCTCCTTGCCTGCCCGAATTAACGTTTCCATTACCGGATATAAACACCGGTCAATTTCTTCTACCAGGCTTCGGGCTTTCTGCAGATGTTCAGGAATGGCGATATCCAGCGCTTTCATCTCTTCCATCAATACATCGCAATGGAGATGTCCGAGTACAATGACCTCTTCGCCTGTAAAAGTTTTATTACTCTGTGTATTCAAGAGGGTATTCAGGGCAGGAATCCATGCAGAGTATGCCCCACCACGTCCCATGTTGGCTCTCACTCCGATATCTTCCGGAATACCCAACAGCACATAACGGCCGGGCATATCCGCAATGACAGCAGCCCAGTTTTCGGTTTGCTGCCAGGGAATAGTTTGAACCCTTTCGCCGATCCGTGTTTCACCTACTCGACGACGTGTCATTCCCGCAATCCGCAAAGGGTCGTACACCTCCAGAAATATCCGCTCCCCGCTATTGTTCATTACTGACGCTCTCCGTTGATGATAACTGTTTCTACCAGATCACTGCCGAATGCATAAGGCAAATACGCCAGCGAAGGCATTTTTTTAGTGATAAAAAGATTAGCTTTTTTACCCTTCACCAGGCTACCGGCATCGTCCATAACTCCCATCGCATACGCTGAGTTCAGGGTGGCGGCGTTGATGGCTTCTTCCGGACTCATGCCAAGGTATAAACAAGCCAAAGAACAAACAAAGGGCATCTTTCCACTCGGACAAGAACCGGGATTATAATCCGAAGCCAAAGCAACAGGCAATCCGGCATCAATCATTTTACGTCCGGGAGGATAATGTAATTTCAGAAAGAACGCAGTGCCCGGTAATAAAGTCGGCATTGTTTCACTATTGAGCAGACATTCAATCTCCGCCTCTCCGGTACATTCGAGATGATCTACTGAAAGCGCATTGTATTTTACACCCACCTGAATTCCTCCGGAGTAATCCAGTTCATTCGCATGAATTTTCGGACGCAGACCTCTCTTCACTCCTGCTTCAAGGATACGGTCAGTTTCTTCCACAGTAAAAAATCCACGGTCACAAAAAACATCGTTATAATCGGCCAGACCTTCTTCCGCGATTTCGGGAATAAGATCATTCACCAGCAAATCGATATAAGCCGAACGATTCTCTTTGAACTCTGCAGGTAATGCATGAGCACCGAGGAATGTAGCTTTAATCATCAATGGAGATGCTGACTTTAACCGACGAATCACCCGCAGCATTTTCAGTTCTGCTTCATAACTCAGTCCATAACCACTTTTGATTTCAATTGCACCGGTCCCGGATTTTTTCACTTCCTCCAAACGTGCCAAAGCCGCATCAAACAATTCTTCCTCCGAAGTTTGTTGCAATCGTTTCGCAGAGTTGAGGATACCACCGCCTCGACGCGCAATCTCTTCGTAGGTCAATCCATGAATACGATCTACAAACTCCCCTTCTCTGGAGCCGGCAAACACCACATGTGTATGAGAGTCGCACCAGGCTGGAAAAACATACCGTCCCTCCGCGTCAATCACATCATTCACCGGCGAATGAAAAGGCTCATCCATATGTCCGATGTCGCAGATTTTATCCCCCTCAATCATCAACCAGCCGTTTTCAAGCACAGGCAACTCCTGCATATCTTTTCCACGCACCACATGACTCCGGTTATGCTGTACAATTCCTTTTGCGTTTATAATCAGGATCCGATTCATTTTTTATTTTTCCAGAAGGGTTTTTGATTTGTTATTTTCAGATAGCCGACATAAGCATAAACCAATGCCGAAAATGCATGCACAGCTGGAAGCGCCTTTTTACCGGCTTCGATATAATGCATCACGATAAACGCCTGCACTGCCGCCTCGATAAAAAAGATTATACCTTCCCCACTCCCAAGCTTTTTCTCAACCTGATGATGGAAAGCAGCTACGAGAATCATCAGCGTACCGGCAATAAAATAAAACCAGGGAATGCCATGACCTCTATCCATTTCACCAATACCATGCAACAGCACTACAACGCCTGAAATGGTATGGGCCAGCTTTGATAATTTTTCCTTTTTCACAGCCTCAATATTAGTGGTTTTTCAGTTCTTCCTCGAGGCTTTGAAGGGTTTCAACATAACGATTTATGAACGTTGCCAACTGTTTCCGCCGGTACTGCATCACCCATCGCGGATGAGGCAATGCAACAATCCTTTCAAACCATCCTTGCTCCAGATTTAACCCATTGAAATATTTAAAGTTATCTCCCTCACCAATACAAACAGCCACCTTCCTGCTGGCGCCGATTTTGATTTGTTGCTGCATAGTTTTCAACACAAAAGGTCGCACTGCTGATTCTAAATCCGGGTCGTCGTAATAGTTGTAATTCTTTCCATTGAGGGTAAATCCCAACGGACAAACTGCTGTCAGAAAAAACCTCGAAGCAAATTCTTTCAATCCACCGTAGGCCTCAATCATCGCATAGATAAACTCCGAACTTAACTCCCCTTTCATTTCAAAGGAATGATCGATGCCGGCAATCGCTTTCAGACGGATCGGGTCGGTGAAGGAAATTCCTGTAATACCCGAGCCAAATCGTCCGGGATTGATTCCAAACATAAAAATCCGTTCAGCCGGATCATCATAAAACGATGAATAATACGCACGCACCGCTTCTTTCACCGCTGGGTTTTTGTATGGCACCAGTACCTCAACCCCTTCAGGCAAGTCACCGGAGAATTTTAATCCGTTCAGAAAGCGAATGTTTTTCTCAGCAAATGAACCGTTGTGTTTCATGTTGATAAACTATGGTTGAATTCCGGGAATTCCGCACGACAAAAATCTATTTTTATCGCGATGGATTATCTATTGTTAGCAATTATTGTATCGCCTCTGGATCCTTTCCGTGATTTGCTGAGTTACCGGCTTGCGGAATGCGGTTGCGATATGTTTGAAGAAACGGAGGATGGACTAAAAGCATACGCTCCTTTACGTGATTACCAGCGGGAAGAGGCGAATGCGGTCTTTGATGAATGCCGTGAACTGGGTGCCACAATCTCCATGACCGAGGAAGTGATTGCCTGGAAAAACTGGAACGAAGAATGGGAAAAGCAATACCAGCCCGAAATCATTGCTGATACGATCTATATCCGTGCTGATTTCCATCCGCCTAATCCGGGTTTTCCGATGGAGATTCTCATTCAGCCAAGAATGGCTTTCGGTACAGGACATCATCCTACTACCTCGCAGGTGATGGAAATGATGCTGAAAATGGATTTCAAGGATAAAAAAGTGATCGATATGGGTTGCGGAACCGGCATTCTGGCCATTCAGACGATGATGCAGGGAGCTTCTGAAGCCATTGCGATTGATAATGATCCCAATGCAGTGGAAAACACCCGCGATAATCTCATTAAAAATAATACGCTGCATACACACGTTATAGAAGGCGATGCAACACAACTGAAAGGAAAATCCTGCGATGTGTTCATTGCGAATATCAACCGGAATATCATTCTGAACGACCTGGCCATCTATAAGTCCTGTATGCGTCCCGGAGCGGAGCTGATTACCTCCGGTTATTATGTACAGGATCTGCCGATGATTCAGAAGAAAGCGGCTGAACTGGGTATTCACTATGTGGATCATACAGTAGACAAAGACTGGTGTTGTGCCTTGTTTCGTTTATGATTCACTATTCCACTGTAACATACCACTAATCTGATTCGTCACAAAAATTGCAGATATCGGCTTGACCGGTTTAAAATATACCCCTGAATGAAAAGAATTATCCAACTCCTCACCTTTTCCCTGCTCCTCTGCTCCAATCAACTGCAGGCACAGGCTCCAAAAACATTTAGCTCCGACCCGGCTGCTTTTTTCAAGGAGCTGAAAGGTTATATGGAACTTACCAATAAAAAGGAAACGGAAAAAGTAATGGATGCCTTCGAGGAAATATGGCTCGAAGAACCGAAGTTCAGTGCGGAGCAGCAGAAAATCATTATCGGTACGGCTAATAATATGTTGAAGAAAAGGATGAAACCGTATCCTGATTTCAGCAACTATGTGGGAGCGTTGATGTCGTTTATCAATTCCGGCCGCGATGTGCAGGTGTTTACGAACTGGCATAATAGTCTGGATAAAATGCTGCAATCGTCGTCGAAGCGGTACAGTGATTATATCGAAAACGTAGCCGGACTTTTTAAAGACAATATCCTCTATGAATCATCATCCACCAAATGGGTAGCCAGTACCGGCGACTATCTTTTCGAATTTGATACAGTACCGAGGATCAGCTTCCCGGCAATGGACCTGACCTGCTATGCAAAAGGTGACAGCAGTGTGATCACCGGTATTAAAGGGTATTATTATCCATTGAGTAAATCGTTCACCGGAACCGGAGGGAAATTGTTTTTTACCCGGGCCGGACTGAACCCTGCCGCTGTTTACGCAGATCTGATAACGACCACCGTTGACTTAACGGCCTCTGACTGGACATCCGACAGTGCCATCTTCCATAACACGCAATTTTTCAAGCAACCACTTCGCGGAAAAGTAACGGATAAACTTCTGGCGAATGTAAAAACGGAAAACGCCAGCTATCCGCGATTCATGTCGTATGATTTAAATCTCGGAATCAAGGAGATCATCAAGGATGCAGATTACCTCGGAGGATTCGCACAACACGGCAGTAAAATGATCGGTGCCGGTACCCGCGAACAAAGATCTACCCTCACCTTTAAACGAAATAACAAGCCATTCCTGATTGTATCTGCCCGCAGTTTTGTGGTGCGCCCCGAACGAATCAGTTCTGATAATGCCTCCTTCGTATGTTTTGTAGATAAGGATTCAATCTATCATCCATCACTGGAGATGAAGTATGTGAGTGAAGATCGTACGCTGAGCCTTATCCGCGCCAGCAACAGCGGTGTTAGCATGCCCTTCTTCAACAGCTTCCACCAGATGGATATGTTCGTGGATGCCATCTACTGGAAAATTGATGATCCGGTGATGGATTTAAAGATGCTCAGCGGACAAGGTGAAAGCAAAATGTTGCTCGAGTCTAACAACCTTTACACCGACGAACGTTATCAGAAAATTCAGGGACTTGCCGATGTGAGTCCGCTCTTCACCATCAAACAGTTTTCAGAAAAAAACTCGAGGTACATCTACTCTACTGAACTCGCGAAATATTTACGCTGTAGTGATCAGCAGGCGCGTTCATTGCTGATTTTCCTGGCCAACAACGGATTTGTCAGCTATGATTTTGAAGAGGACATGGCAACGATCAATGATAAACTGCACTATTATCTGGCTGCCCGCAGCAATAAAACGGATTATGATAAGATCGAAATTGAATCGGTGATTGATGCCAAACCAAATGCGAAAATCAATCTGCTGAACTTCGATATGGATCTGCAAGGTGTGGGCCGCATCTGGCTCAGCGACTCGCAACAGGTATGGATCGCACCAGTGAATCAGGAGATGCGTTTATTGAAGAACCGCGATTTTGAATTCAACGGACGTGTGCATGCCGGACGAAGTGATTTCTATGGGAAGAAATTTAAATTCCTCTACGATCAGTTCCGGCTGGATCTCGATAACGTAGACTCGATTCGTTTAAAAGTTGTTTCGGATACCGAATTTGATGAGAATGGAAAACCGAAATTGATTCCGCTGAAGAGTACCTTACAGAACGTAACCGGTAAAATTTATATTGATAGTCTCACGAATAAATCGAGTCGAAAAAGTTACGCACCCTACCCTATTTTCGTCAGCGACAAAGAGGCGTACGTGTATTATGATCACCCCAGCATTTATAACGGGGTGTATAACCGCGATAAGTTTTACTTCAAGATGGATCCATTCACCATCGACTCACTGGATAACTTCTCTGCCGGAGGTTTGAAGTTCCCTGGAAATTTCGAATCAGGAGGCATCTTCCCGACCATTGCTGAAACTGCTATTATTCGTCCCGATTATTCGTTCGGATTTGAACGGGAGACACCTTCAGAAGGCTATCCGATGTATGGTGGTAAAGGAAAGTACTACAGTCACCTCGATCTCAGCTGGGCAGGCTTGATTGGATCCGGAAAAGTGGAATACCTCAGCTCTGCCGCCGAATCAAAAGACATTGTATTCTTCATCGACTCCACCAATATGAATGCCGCACAATGGGATCTCCGAAAGGAAACAATTGCCGGTGTTGGATTCCCACAAGCGAACGGTTCGAATACCTTCGTAAACTGGCGGCCGAAAGAAGACCGTGAATACGTTTACAAGTCCACTTCCAATCTCGAAGTGTATGATAAGGGTGTAAGTCTCGACGGTAACCTGATACTCGCTGCCAAAGGTCTGGGTGGAAATGGAAATGCGCTCTTCCTCGAATCGGAATTATACTCCAGGGATTTTTACTTCCAGCAAAACGATTACGGTGCTGATACCTCCGACTTCAAACTTAAATCTGACCAGGAAGGAGTACTCGCGATCCAGACCAAGAACGTAAAATCAAAAATCGATCTGGTAAAACGCTTTGGGGATTTCATCTCCAACGGAAAGGGCTCCTATGTAAGCTTCCCGCTGAATCAATACATCTGTTACATTGCACAGTTTAAATGGTTCATCGATAAACAGGAGGTGGAGTTCGGCGAAGATTACAAAGACAACACCAAACTCAATATCGAAGGATCCGACTTCGTATCCATCAATCCATACCAGGACTCACTCCGATGGAATGCCGGACTCGCGCGATACTCTCTTGTTGATTATTTGATCAAAGCGCGTAAGATTAAGGAAATCCTTGTTGCAGACGCTTCTATCCAACCGAACGACACAGCCACTATTGTAATTGAAAGAAACGCAGTAATGCGTCCGTTGAATGAAGCAAAAATTCTGGCCAATACCACAACGAAATACCATACCATCAGCAATGCACAGGTAAATGTACTAGGACGTAAAAGCTACACCGCAACCGGTAAATATGCTTATACAGATCAGGCTAAAGTCAAACACTTGATCACACTCGAACGAATCGCTATTGATACCTCTCTGCAGACATTCGCAAGCGGGGTGATACCGGATACCAGTAACTTCCAGCTCAGCACCAATATTCAATACAAAGGAAGGGTGAACATTATCGCTTCCAATCCGCTGTTGAACTTCGACGGATTTGCGAAACTGAATCATAAATGCGAAGAGAAGCTTGCCTCCTACTGGTTCAGCTTCAAGAGTGATATCGATCCGAAAGGGGTAAATATTCCGGTGGCTGATCCGAAAAACGAGAATTACGAAAAGCTGGCGGTTTCCATTTCGCTTGCCGGCGATAGTACAGGTTTTTATTCTACGTTCCTCTCTCCGAAGAAACGCAGCACCGATGCTGATCTGATCACCGCACAAGGAGTACTTACCTACGACGATAAAGCCAAGGTGTACAAAGTGACCAGTCCGGAAAAGATCCTCTCACCTGATGGTCCGGGAAATCTGATACAGCTGAACGATGCCAACTGCACCATCTACGGGGAAGGAAAGATGAATCTCGCTACCAACTTCGGACAATTCAAAACCATGGTGGTGGGTAATGTCAACAACAACACGAATAACGACAGTACCACCTTCGACCTGATCTTTGGTCTCGACTTCATGTTCAACAACGATGCAATGAAGAGCATGGCCGAACTGATTCAGGGCAATCCGACGCTCCAACCTACAGAAGACACCCGAACAACCTGGGTTCGTGCTATGAAGGAGATTGTAGGGGTTGAGAAAGCGGATAAGATGATTTCTGAATTCAGTCTCTACGGCGCACCGAAACGATTACCACAGGAATTACAGCAGACACTTGTCCTCACCGATGTAAAAATGTACTGGGACAAGGAAACACAATCGTATAAATCTGTTGGACCTATCGGCGTAGGCTTCATCGGCAAGGAAACCATCAGCCGCAAACTCAAAGGCTATCTGGAAATCCAGCGGAAGCGTGGAACAGAAGTATTCAATCTTTACATCGAATCAGACAACGCCACATGGTGGTACTGGAACTATTCCCGCGGTGTGATGCAATCCATCTCCTCTGATAATAAGTACAACGATGCCATCAATGGTATGAAACCGGAGAAACGCGTAGCAGAATCAAAAGGAGATACACCACCTTATGAATTCATGCTCAGTACCGATAGAAAGAAAGCAGAGTTCGTCAAGAAATTCCTAGGACAATAAAATCCGTAATATTTAAAGAAAGGGCAGTTCTCCACCAGAGGGCTGCTCTTTTCTTTTAAAGATATCTTTCCTTTAGCAGGCCATAAATACCGCCCAACTAACACCAAAAGCGGACATTTACCGTTCTTTAAACCGGAACAGGCCCTGGATTCAAATCTCAACGATGATTGTTCATATTATTGATTAACAGCACTTAACGCTTAATATTAGACCAAAAAGGCCGATTTCACCCTCATGGGACTTAACAATAAAATAATATCTTTGAGGCCATGATCAGTTACTCCAACCTCACTCTCATTCTGATGGCATACATGCTGGGCTCAGTCCCATCAGCTGTCTGGGTAGGGAAAATGTTGTACGGAATTGATGTACGCGACTATGGCAGTGGAAATGCAGGTGCCACCAACACCTTTCGCGTATTAGGGAAAAAGGCCGGATTACCGGTATTGATCATGGATATCCTCAAAGGATTTTTAGCGGTGAAGATGGTATGGCTCACCGGAAAATATTTACCGGATACACAACAGTTCATCAATCTGGAATTATCGCTTGGTATCGCCAGTTTATTAGGACATATCTTCCCCATTTTTGCCGGATTCAGAGGAGGAAAAGGAGTAGCAACGCTATTAGGAATACTTTGCGCCGTACATATAGGAGCCGCGTTGATATGCATTGGCGTCTTTGTACTCACCTTAATCCTCACACAATACGTATCCCTCAGTTCCATGATGGCCGCCCTCACTTTTCCGATATCCATCATGTTTATTTATCACGAAACGGTACCCGGACTCAATATTTTCGCCATGTTTGTTTGCATTCTCGTATTCATCACCCATCAGAAAAACATTGAACGTTTATTGCGTGGTGAAGAAGGGAAAGTTGGCTTTTTACACCGCCGCAAAGTGAGTTGATTTTGTAAGATTTTTTGCAAACTCCCACCAATTACATCTCATTAAAATTCTGATTAACAGCTGGATAGCTACTTTAACTATCCTTACGAAGGCCTCAGAATCTGTAAGGTTTTCCGAAAAAGTTTTCGATAAAAAAGGTTTAATCCCAAAACGTTTGTAACCGATTCTATGTGACAAGCGTATATAAGGGGCGTTAAAACCATATCGGACAATGAAAAAGAAGTTATGTACCGTTGTGCTATTAGTAGCGGCGATGTTTGTATCGGTGAGTACAGTAATAGCAGGCGGAGAGTCGGAACATCAAAGGGCGAAAACTGCGGAGAAGATGTTTCTCGCGAAGCAGTATGAAAAAGCAGCTCCCCTTTATGCACAGTTGGTGAGTTCAAATCCGAAGAACTACAAGTACAATTATTATTACGGCATTTGCCTTACCATTATCGGAAAGGATAAAAGCCAGGCCTTACCTTACCTGGAAGCTGCCTTACAGCATCCGAAAACACCGGAAGAAATTTATTATTACATCGGTCGTGCCTTGCATTATACTTATCGTTTTGATGAAGCGATGCGCGCATTCACCGAATTCAACGCCATCATCGGCGTAAAGAATGCTCCGAAATGGGGAACACCTCAATTAATGGAGATGTGTAATAACGCAAAACAATTCCTCGACACCACCAAACTGAGTTCCATCACGGAAAAGACAGAAAGTGCTGCATATGATTTTTACAATAAATATGCATTCACCCAACCGAACGGAAAACTGTTAAGCATGCCGGATGAAATCATCAACGCTTCTAAAAGCGAAAAAGATGAACGTCCGACCATCTTCCTCAGTTCTAACGGTCGTGTAATGTACTACAGCTCGATGAGCACGGAGTCAAACAGCCGCGACATCTTCCGAGTAGAAAAGGATCTGGATGGTAACTGGACCGCACCTGCACGAATCGCAGCCATGGTCAACACCTCACAGGATGAACTCTTCCCGACCTGCAACAGCGACGGACGAATTCTTTACTTCTCTTCACGCGGACATGGATCAACAGGAGGATTCGACATCTTCAAATGCTACTATAACACGGTAAGTAAAACCTGGACCAAACCTGAAAACATGGGAAGTCCATACAACTCACCGGATGATGATTTCTGTTTTGTATCATCTACCAATGAACAAACAGCTTACTTCACCAGTCAGCGCGAAACAAAACCAGGAATATTCACTGTTTACAAAGTTCCTTACTCGAACACCGAAGAATTACCGGTAGCGATCAACGGAAAATTCAATTGCGTAGGACAACCGGATCTCAAACAAATCCACCTCGTAATTACCCGCGACGGAGAACAGAACATTGTAGCAGATATCATGACCGACTCTGTAACCGGTGCATATGCTGTTGAACTTCCGGGACCGGGCAACTACGCCTTCCGCATTGAAGCCAACGGATTCCAGCCACATACAGAAGAATTACGATTCGGAGAATTCAGCGACCGCATTTACATCCAGGATATTTTCCTCAGTCGCTCGATGAATGGAATGGAAGATATGGCCATCTCCAACCGTCGCCTCACAGAATCAGGTTTCATTGACGAATCACTCACCGCAATGGGAGAAGATGACGGCAGCGGCGGAGGAACAACCTCCAATGGCGTTTATTCAGAAGCCGATATGGCAGCCATGAAAATGAGTGGACTCACACCGGAAATGATAGCAGCCAATAAAGCGAATGCAGCAACCGGCACTACAGCAGCTGGCACTACCAATCCTGATGGTACCACCAATACACTGAACAAATCAGAAATGAACGGTACTACACTCTCTCAGGGACTCATCTTCAAAGTACAGATCGGAGCCTTCAGAAAGCATACACGTGAAATCGTACAAAAGCGCCTCGAAAAGAAAACCGACAAAACAATGCTCAGCTCTTATGACGACCTGACATGGTTACGATTCTTCATGGGTGGTGAAATCAGCTATAAATCAGCGAAAAACCTCCGTGAGACCCTGAAACAAGCCGGATTCTCAGATGCCTTCATCGTCGCCTTCAAAGAAAGTAAACCGATGAACCTTACTGAAGCCATCAAAATGGCCCAAAAAGCTACAAAGAACTAATTAACAGTTACATATAAACAAAAAGAGGTGTCCAAAAGACACCTCTTTTTGTTTATAACCCCAACTACCTCAAATTTTTTTGCAGTTTACCCGTTGAACTTTATAAATTTGACGGCACTGAATGGTAGCGATGGAAAACACTTACAAGCCTTTCGAGTCGGATGAACTCCTTCTTGAAACCGAAGTAGACAAAGAAAACCAGATCATTCTCTATAACGACGAAGTCAATACATTCGACTGGGTCATTGAGAGTTTGATTTCGATTTGTGATCACGATCGCATGCAGGCGGAACAATGCTCGCTGATTGTACATCATAACGGAAAATGCTCTGTTAAAGTGGGCGGTTTTGATAAATTGCGTCCGATGTGCGAAGCCCTGCTCGACCGTGGATTAAGTGCTACTATTGAATAAATCTCTCCTGTGAAAAAAAATCCTCTTCCCTTATCAGGAATCATCCTGGTGACAGCGCTCGTTCTTGCCTGTTCTAAAGTTCCCATTACCAACCGCAAGCAGGTTAGCCTCATGCCGGAGGGTGAACTGATTACTTTAAGTCTGACCGAGTATCAGAAATTCCTGAAAGAAAATCCTCCGATGCCTTCTACCGATCAGAAATCGATCATGGTGAAACAAATCGGTAACCGCATTCAGCAATCGGTGACGAAATACATGTCGCAGAATAAAATGAGTAAGCGACTGGAAGGTTATAAATGGGAATTCAATCTGGTAAATGATAAAACTGTTAACGCCTGGTGCATGCCCGGTGGAAAAGTGGTAGTATATACCGGACTACTCGATATTACCCAAAACGAAGCTGCATTAGCGATAGTGATGGGACATGAAATTGCACATGCCGTTGCCCGACACGGAAACGAACGCATGAGTCAGCAGATGATGGCGCAGATGGGCGGAGTGGCATTAGGAGTCGCATTGCAAAATAAAAGTGCAGAAACACAAGCGATTTTTAATACGGCTTATGGTGTGGGCGCCACTGTTGGAATGATGCTGCCCTACTCCCGCTTACATGAAACGGAAGCCGACAAACTCGGACTTGTATTCGCCGCCATGGCCGGATATGATCCACGCGAGGCACCCAAGTTCTGGCAAAGAATGGCAGCAGCAAGCGGAGGCAACAAACCACCTGAAATTTTAAGTACACACCCCAGCGATCAAACGCGTATTTCCGATTTGAATAAGTTCATGCCGGAAGCTTTGAAATACTATAAGCCCAAATAAATCCATGACCATCTTCTTTATTTCCGTACTCATCCTTTTTGGAATTCTACTGATTGTACTGGAAATTCTTGCGCTTCCCGGCTTCATTGTAGGACTTCTGGGAGCAGTTTTTGTTGTCATGGGCATTGGCTGGACCTGGCAGGTTTACGGGTCAGATATCGGACTACTCACAGGAATAATCACCCTTGCAATAACCGGTGTGTCGATATGGTCAGCATTCAGGACAGGATTCTGGCAACGATTCAGTCTCCAGGAAAAACTGGAAGGCAGAATGAATGAAATCGACCCGACTTCTGTGCATGTTGGCGATCGCGGAGCTGCGGTATCGAGTTTGCGTCCCATGGGCACCGTAAAAGTCAACGGACAGAAATACCAGGCCAGCACAGAAGGAGAATTGGTACCACCCAATTATCCGGTCACCATTATCCGTGTAGAAACCGACCGGCTCATTGTCCGCCCGATCGTTTAACACCAGTTTTTAGCTTTTCCCCGCATACATTCCCTCCTATTCTTTAACTTCGTCGCAAATACAACTGCTATGGAACTACCATTTCTCGTGCTGATCATTGTCGGAGCACTCTTCTTCATTCTGCTGTTTCTCTATTTCGTTCCGGTTAATCTCTGGATCACCGCTGTATTCAGCAATGTAAAAATCAGCATCATGAATTTAGTACTGATGCGACTCCGTAAAGTACCACCTTCTATCGTTGTAAATGCGATGATCACCTCAACCAAGGCCGGACTCAACGTCACCACCAACGAAGTTGAAACGCACTTTATGGCCGGAGGAAATGTAAATAATGTCATTCGTGCGCTTATCTCCGCCGATAAAGCCAATATTCCGCTCACCTTCAAGATGGCCACAGCGATTGACCTGGCAGGACGCGACGTAGCAGATGCTGTACAGTTATCAGTAAATCCCCGCGTGATCGACACTCCACCCGTATCTGCTGTTGCCAAAAACGGTATTCAGTTAATTGTTCGGGCACGCGTCACCGTTAGGACCAACATCAATCAGCTGGTAGGTGGAGCCGGAGAAGAAACCATTCTCGCCCGTGTTGGAGAAGGAATTGTCA